>NZ_JAYFUM010000003.1:0-199926 GCF_034929435.1 Arcicella rigui | reverse complement strand
GTGTCAGAGGACACACTCTATATATACAATCGGCTTGCCGATTACCGATTCCGTAGCTCAGTTGGTAGAGCAATACACTTTTAATGTATGGGTCCTGGGTTCGAGTCCCAGCGGGATCACAGAAGATTGCCAGTGGTAATTTTCCCTTCGTGTCAGAGGACACACTCTATATATACAATCGGCTTGCCGATTACCGATTCCGTAGCTCAGTTGGTAGAGCAATACACTTTTAATGTATGGGTCCTGGGTTCGAGTCCCAGCGGGATCACCAAAGAAAAAGCCTTCAAAATCTGATTTTGAAGGCTTTTTCTTTTTGGGTAAAACAGATTCTTAACCCTCAGTTGTCACCGTAATTGCTACTTCAATATTTCCTCTGGTAGCATTTGAGTATGGACAAACTTGATGTGCTTGGTGTACCAGTTCTTCTGCTTTTGCTTGCTCAACGCCAGGAACATTGACGAATAATTCTACGCCGATGCCAAAGCCACCATTCTCAATTTTACCAATACTTACCGCTGCTTTTACTGAGGTTTCGCCAGTGGTAACTTTTGCCATTTTTATTACCAATTTCAAAGCACTATCAAAACAAGCTGAATAACCTGCTGCAAATAATTGCTCTGGATTAGTATAATTATCGTTTGCTCCGCCCAAAGCTTTAGGCATACGTACTTCTAAATCTAAAATTCCGTCCGAACTTTTTACTTTTCCGTTTCTTCCGCCAGTAGCAGTAGCTACGGCTGTATATAATTTTTCCATTGATAATTGATTGATATTAAACGTTTTGTGATGATTTTACTGATAATATTTGATTAATTTGTTTTTGAAGTAAGAAAAACTGTTCTTCATCCGTAGCCAATTCCTTAAAAAGTTTTTCAGGAATACTTGCCGCTTCTTGTTTTAAGTTTTCTCCTTTTTCTGTAATACTAATATTTACTACTCTTTCGTCTTGTTCAGCACGTTTTCGAGTCAATAAACCATTTTCAGCCATTCTTTTGAGTAATGGAGTAAGTGTTCCGCTATCGAGCCATAATTTTTGACCCAATTCTTTTACCGTCACTTGTTGATGTTCCCAGAGTACCATCATCACCAAGTATTGCGGATAAGTAAGCCCGATTGCTTCCAAATGAGGACGATATAAGGAAGTAATATGTCTTGATAAGGCATAAACTGGGAAACAAAGTTGGTTTTCAAGTTTTAAAATATCCATTGTTGTAATTATTATTGTGTAAAATTAAATTGTACACAATTAAATTGCAAGCTAATTAAAGAATATTTTAAAAAAAAATCATACCAAAGCTATTCTACCATTATCATTATGCTTTTACTATCTTTGCCATCCTTTTCAAAAAACAATCAGCGATGGATACAATTTTTCCTACTCAATACTCAACAGTTTCCACCAAAGCATTAGAGCAATTCTTAAATCAACAATATGGATTTGAAGGAATGTCTTGCCGTTTATTAATCCGCAATGTGAGTGATACTTATTTGTTGGAAGGTGAATCAGAGCGATATATTTTTAAGATTTATCGAAATACGCACCGAAAACTGGATGAAATTGAAGCTGAGGTAAAGATTTTACATTTATTAAAACAGGAGGGAGCAAAAGTAGCTTTTCCAATTTTTGATAAAGAAGGTAACGATATTCAAATGTTTAAAGTAGCAGAAGGGAATCGTTACGGAGTCTTGTTTTCTTATGCCAAAGGAAAACCTGTATATGATTTGAATGAAAGTCAGTTAATAGTACTTGGACGAGAAATGGCTTTGAATCATACTATTGTCTCAAAAATTTCTTTAGATTTTTCTCGTGAAATGTATGACATTGATTCAACTTTGATTAAGCCTTTAGAAATTATTAAACCAGCTTTTAAAGATTTGCCCGAAGAGTATGAGTACTTAAAAAGTACTGCTTTTCAGGTTATAGCGAAAATGAAATCCTTTGATACGCAAAAGTTTAGCTATGGCTACTGTCATTATGATTATTTGCCCAAAAATTTTCATTTTGATGAACATGATAACATTACTTTTTTCGATTTTGATTTTATGGGAAAAGGATTTTTAGTGAATGATTTAATGACATTTTTCGTCCATTATTTTCTTCATGTTCACCATAAAGCCACTTCACAAGAACAGGCGGATAAAGATTTTGAAATTTTTATAAAAGCCTATCGAGCAAATAGAGCCTTGTCCGATGAAGAATTGAAAGCGATTCCTTACTTAGGCTTTATGTTCTGGATGTATTACTTTAAATATCATTTTCAGCATTTTGAAGATTGGTCGAACTACTTTTTTACGCCAAGATTTATCAAAGAAAGAGTAGCATTGATAAAAAAATGGGTTGAATTATTTTGTGAGTTTTAAAATAAATAAAAAATATGTGCGAACAGACTTGTCTGTATTGGAAATGCTTTCTACATTTGTCTATCAAATTAAAAATATGGACGTTAAAAGCAGAATCATAGACACAGCCTCCCGTTTATTTTACAAGCAAGGCTATAATAGCACGGGAATCAATCAAGTAATCAAAGAAGCAGAAGTTGCGAAGGCAAGTTTGTACCAATATTTTCCTTCAAAAGAAGATTTGTTAATTGAATATTTGAATGTAACCAGTAGAGTTACCAAACAGCAGTTGGAATTGGTAGTTAGTCAATTTGAGAACCCCAAAGATAAAGTATTAGGCATTTTTGATTTTTTAATTGAAATGACTGAAATTACTTCTTTTAATGGTTGTAATTTTCTCAATATTAGTGCTGAATTACCACAGGAAAATACGAAAGTTACAGAATTGATTAAAGCTCAAAAGGATTCAATAAGAAATCTATTTACAAGGGTTTTGAACGACGAGCAAAAAGAAGAATTAGCCGATGAGCTTTATGTACTTTTTGATGCAGCTTTAGTTTCAAGTAAAGTTTATCAGAGTAGTTGGCCAGTAAAAACTGCTCGAAAAATTGCTGAAAAATTATTATAGTATTTTTTTTATTCACTCAAGACAGAACGGTCTGTATAAATTTTATTCAAATGAAAACACGAGTTATTATTTCAATCATGCTGTTGGGTAGTGTACTAACTTCCTTCTCAAGCAACACTCCTTCAAAAAAAGGAAATCATTCTTCTAAAAGTATGAGCCATCAAACAATTAGTCACAAAAAAGTTAAAGTAGGTGAATTAGAAATTTTTTATCGTGAAGCTGGCGATAACAACAAACCAACCTTATTATTGCTACATGGATTTCCTTCATCTTCGCACATGTTCCGAGATTTAATCAATGATTTATCAAATGAATATCATTTAATTGCTCCTGACTATCCAGGTTTTGGAGAAAGTAGTGCTCCAACGCCAAAAGAATATCAATATACTTTTGATAATTTAGCTAATACGGTCAATCAATTTATTGATATTCTGGGACTTAAAAAGTTTAGTTTGTACGTTCAAGACTATGGTGGACCTGTTGGTTTTAGAATTGCAACACGCCGTCCAGAGATGATTCAAGCATTAATTGTACAAAATGCCAACGCTTATAATGAAGGCTTGGGCGAAGTACTTAAACCTTTAGTTGCTTATTTGCAAACCCCCAATCCTGAAACTGAAAAAGAAGCCAGATTCTTTTTGACTTTAGAAGCCACCAAATGGCAATATACCAACGGTGCTGAGAATGTTAATAAAATCAGTCCAGCAAGTTACACGCTTGACCAGTATTATCTGAACAGAACAGGCAATGATGAAATACAATTGGCTTTGTTCAGAAATTATGGAACTAATATTCCATTGTATCAGGATTGGCAAGCCTATTTCAGAAAATACCAACCTGCTACTTTGGTGATTTCAGGTAAAAATGATCAATTGTTTGTGGCTGCTGGGGCTAAGGCATTTAAAAAAGATATTCCAGACGCACAAATTAGCTTATTAAATGGTGGACATTTCGTATTAGAAGAGCATCATGCAGAAGCTGCGGATTTAATAAAGGCTTTTTTGATTAGAAAAGGAATTAAATAATTTAGTGAAAACAAAAGACAGACCATTCTGTTTGTTTCTTTTGATTGATATTTATCAAATATCATACTTGAGCAAAATCGAAACAGTAACAAAATAATTATCAATTCATTGAAGAAAAACTTCAATTTTAACAATTAAATATCATGGAAAATACATCATCAGAATATCAAGAAGTGTCTTGGGGAGAAAACACTTATGTTCCTTTTTTCAACGAAGAATGTGGAGATTCACTTTGGGATGAAGTCTTAAAGGAAAAAGAAGCATTAGAAGCTAATAAGACTTTTTAGTAAAGTAGATAAAGGCAAATACCATAAAGGAATTAAGCTCATCATATAAGTTGGGCTTAATTCCTTTATTTAGTGGCACTTACAAAATTCCTCTAATCGCTTGTTTGGCTTTTACTAAAGTAATCATACCTGTATGTCTCCATTTTTGTTTTCCATTTTTAAAGGCAATCAAAGTTGGAACAGCCGTGATATTATATTTTTTTCGTAAAGCTGGATTTTTATCGACATCAATTTTTATCACTGAGATTTCTTCATCTAATTCATCTACTAACTGACTCAAAATTGGCGTGATTTTTTTACAAGGAACACACCAAGCAGCAGTAAAGTCAATTACAACGGGTGTGGGAGAGGAGATGAGTTCTTCAAAAGTTCCTGACATGGCATTTTTTATTAATTCTGAATTTAATAAACGTCAATTGTAGGTTTACAAGTTCCTTTGGTCTGGATAAGTAGAAAAGAAAATTAGCTGACATCCATAAAATCAAAAAAAGTCAGCGTAAAACACTGACTTTTCCAAAATCCAATTTTATTATGAACCACTATTTTCAAACAGTTATTTCATAAGAAATACTGAATAGAAAATAGTTAAGCTTAATTGTACTCTGTATTTTTTGCTGAAATTTCTGAAAATCAGCTTTTTTAAATCTATTGATTAATGATTTTAGCAATCTCTTCATCCGAAATGCGAGGCGTAGCTCCACGATGCGTTGCCACTAAAGCTCCAACAGCACAAGCAATTTTCAAGGCTTCTTGAATAGGTGTCCCTTTCAAAATATTTGAAATAAATGCAGCCAAAAACGAATCTCCACTACCGATAGTGTCTTGTACTTCTACTTTATAACCATGTTGTGTGAAATATCCTTCTTTTGATAAAACGGCTGCTCCGTCTGCACCAAGCGTTACGCAAAGAATATCTAAATTGAATTTTTGATACAAGCTTTTGATTTTTGTTTCTTCATCACCTTCAATTTCATACCAAGCAGCAACCTCTGCCAATTCGTGATGATTCATTTTTACGATGTCGGAAGCATTCAATAAATATTCAATTCCTTCTTGAGAATAATGTGGGGGACGAATATTTACATCAAAAATTTTAGTTTTGGCAATTTTCAAAAGCTCGTACAAGGTTTCTCTTGATTGGTTACTTCTGGTAGCTAAACTTCCAAAAATAAAAATATCAGCTTCTTTTACTTTTTGAATCAAATTTTCATCAAGCTGTATATAATCCCAAGCAACTGGCTGAACAATTTTGTAGGTTACTTCATTTTTATCATCCAAATTTACTTTTACAACGCCTGTTAAATGTGTATTTCCTACTTGTACTAATTCAGTAGAAATACCTTCATTTTTTAAAAATTGTATTAATTCTACCCCTAAGTCGTCACTTCCTACTCGACTAATCATTAAAGGAGGAAGTCCAAAATTTTTAAGGTGAATTGCTACATTCATTGGAGCTCCGCCAGCTTGCTTTCCTGATGGAAGCATATCCCAAAGCATTTCTCCAAAGCAAATTACTTGTTCTTTCATTGTGTTTTTATAAGCAAAAATTGGATAATAGTTTTTATGTCTTTGATTATCAATAAATTAATGAATAATCATTGATTTTTCGATTTGTTCTAACGAAGTACCTTTTGTTTCTGGCATTACTTTCCAAACAAATAATAATTGTAATATCATTGTTCCGCAGAAGAATGAGAAAGTAATACCACCTCCGAATGTATCGGCAATTATCGGGAATGAAAAAGCGATAATTGCTGCCATAATCCAGTGTGTAAAACTTCCTAAAGACTGACCACTTGCACGCACTTCATTAGGAAAAATTTCAGAAATAAATACCCAAATTACCGCACCTTGCGAAAAGGCAAAAAAGGCAATATAAACGAATAAGAAAATAGGTACTCCTGTAAAATCATTGATAAAGAAAGCTCTGGCTACTAAACCTAAAGTGATAATTAAACCGAACGAGCCAACCGTCATTAATACTTTTCTACCGAATTTGTCGATAAAATTGATGGCTAATAAAGTGAATAAAAAGTTGACCAATCCGATTCCCGCTGATGATAAAAATGCTGCCTTTGTTCCTAAGCCTGTCATTTCAAAAATCCTTGGACTATAATAAATAATAGCATTGATACCCGATACTTGATTAAAAACAGCGAATAAAACGGCTAAAGTAACTGGTGATTTGTATTTTCCTGAGAATAAATTTTCTTTAGGCTTACTTTGTGTTGTCTCATTGGCAGAAATAATCGCTTGTAAAGTTTCTTCACTGGTACTTGGGTCAATAATATCAAGAATCTCTTTAGCTTCTTTTACCAAATTATGTTTCATAATCAACCAGCGTGGACTTTCTGGAACATTTAATAAAGCCACAAAAAAGATAACTGATGGCACTGCTTGAATACCCAACATCCATCGCCAATCATTTTCGGCAATTCCTTGCATAAAGTAGTTTGAGAAATACGCAACCAAGATTCCGAAAACTACATTGAATTGGAAAAGTCCAACTAATTTACCTCTTGACTTGGCAGGTGAAATTTCAGAAATGTACATCGGAGCGGCAACCGATGAAGCTCCAACACCAAGACCTCCTAAGAATCTAAAAATTAAAAAAATCACCCAGTCGCTCGCTAAAGCTGAACCAAGAGCCGAAACAAAATAAGCAACCGCAATCCAAATCAAAGTTTGCTTTCTACCTAATCTATCTGTCGGAATTCCACCCAACAATGAACCGATAACAGTACCGATTAAGGCAATCGAAACGGTAAAACCATGTTCAACAGATGATAAATTCCATAATTGTTGAATGGCTTTCTCTGCTCCTGAAATTACAGCAGTGTCAAATCCAAATAAAAAGCCGCCTAAAGCAACGACTATCGACCAAGCTAATACTTTATTGTTATTCATTTAGTGTTTATGTTTTTGTCAAAAGTACTGTAAAATATCACTACGAATAGTCAAATTATATCTCAAAAAAGTTAAATATCGTATCAATGTTATTTTGTTGAGATAAAATGTTGAATTTTAACGATTTATGAATTATCAATTTTATAGAATTAAGCTATATTTTTAAAAACTGTAAACAGTTTTTTCAGTATTGTATCAAAGCTGATATAGGACTTAATTGAGAAAAAGCATAAAAAAAGCACCAAGTGTGATTTGGTGCTTGATTTTGAACGATATGTTAAGATTATGAATTTTTATATTCTAAAGGAGTCTTGTTAAATTTTGCTTTGAAGGCAGTTGAAAAATAAGTTGCCGAGGAAAAACCAACTTTGAAAGCAATATCTGCAATACTCATATTGTCTTGCTTCAATAAATGTTTTGCTTTGTTCAATCTTACTTGCTGTATATAATCATTGACACTATAATTGAGCAAGGCTTTTACTTTTCTGTATAATTGTACTCTTGACAAACCCAGTTGTTTTCCAATTTCATCAACATTCAAATTAGGGTCGCCAAGATGTTCTTCAATGTAAGAAATAAAATCGTTGATGAATTTCTTGTCAATTTTATTTGGATTTCCATTCGCATCAATTGGCAGTTCACTTGTATAATGCTCTCTTAAAATATTTCTATTTTTGATGAGTGTATTTATGTTCGCCGTCAGTACTTCTAAATTAAAAGGCTTGGTGATATATAAATCTACACCAGCTTTGATTCCTTCCACTTGCTGTTCTTGACTATTTTTTGCTGTTAGTAAAATAATAGGAATGTGCGAAGTTCTAAAATCGGTTTTCAAAATGGAAGCCAAAGAAACCCCATCTTTTCCGGGCAACATAATATCACTGATAATTAAATCTGGAATATTTTCAAAGGCACTTCTCAGTCCGCTATCACCGTCCATAGCTAAATAAGTTTTAAAATAAGGTTGTAACTTACGATTTATCACTTGAATCAACTCTTGGTTATCCTCAATAATCAAAACTGAATGTTGTTGTGAAGTAGATTCTGTACTCTCAAATTTAAAAACCTCAATATCAGCTTGATACAATTCAAATGACTGTTGAATCGCAAATTCTTCTTTAACAATTTCTTCAAGTTTTTCGTCTCTCTTTTCTATCAAAGGCAATAAAATTGTGAATGTAGTTCCTTTTCCTTTCTGACTATTTACAAAAATATCGCCGTTGTGAAGCGTAATCAATTCTTTGGAAAGTGCCAAGCCTAAGCCTGTTCCCATTCTTTTGTTGCTTTCGGCTTGGTAAAATACTTCAAAAACGTGTTTACTTTCCTCAGCACTCATACCAATTCCTGTGTCTTCAATTTTGATTTGAATTTGATTATTCGCACAAACTTCAAGATACAAGTAAATTCGCCCATTATTTTCTGTAAACTTAAAAGCGTTCGACAACACATTAAAAATTACTTTGTCTAATAAACTTGGGTCGAAGTAGGTAAATAATTTTGTTTGGCTACAAATAATTCTGAAATCAATATTTCTTTGTTGAGCAATTTTTTTGAAGGATGCCATAATTTCATTCAAAAATGGAATCAAATCATGTTTTTCAGATTTGATTTGCATTTTTTGTCCCTCTACTTTTCTGAAATCCATCAACTGATTTACCAAACGCAAAAGTCGAAGGGTATTTTTTCTTATCAAGAGTAAATCTTGTCTGAAATTCGCATCTTTAAATTTACTCGAAGAAAGTATATCATCTAAAGGAGCTAAAATTAAAGTCAGCGGGGTTTTGAACTCATGCGAAATGTTGGTAAAAAATTTCAATTTTGCTTCATGGGCTAATTGTGCTTTTTCGCCAATGGCTATTAACTGATTTTTTTGCTCAGAAATTTCTTGATTTTGTATCGCTAATTTTTGATTAATTTTTCTGTTTTCTTTTAAAGAAAAATATGAAATCAAACCCAGTACGATGGCAAGTCCCAAAGTAAATGAAATGCCATAAATTATATAGCTTTGATTTTGAGTAATGATATTTTGTTCTTCAATTCGGTTTTGTCTTCGCTCAATATCTTGCTGTTGCTTGAATACTTTTTCATTTTGCAGTTTTGTGATTCTAACATTGTTTTTATCAATAACCGTGACTGACAAAATGTTTTCCTTTTTGAAGGGCTTTTTCTTTAAAATATCAATAGCGGTTCTGATAGCCTCTTCGCCGCCAGTTGGATAAAGAATCGTGGCACTCAACATCGCTCTATCAACCAAATCAATTCCTTGTCCTTTGCCTGATAAACCATCAACGCCAATAATTTTTATTTTTTTATCAAGTCCTAATTTTTTACATACTTGATAAGTTCCCAATGCCATTCTATCGTTGTGAACAAAAATAAGGTCAACGTTACTATTTTTTTGTAGGAAACTTTCCAACTGTGGTTCAAAAGAATTACGCTCCCAATTTCCATTAATTTTTGTAAGAAATTTGATGCCTGTATTTTCTGAAATTGATTTCAGAAAACCATTATGTCTGTCGATTTCTGGTGAAGAGCCAGTTAAGCCTGATATTTCGATGACATTACCTTTTCCTTTCAAAAGAATTTTAGCTTCATCTCCTGCATTTTTACCTACTTCAAAATTATCAGCTCCAACATAAGCAGTAAATTTTTGTGAATTACTTCTTCTATCAATAATGATTACGGGAATGCCTTTGTTGTATGCTTTTTCAATGATAGGAGTGATAGGGATAGTTTCATTGGGTGAAACAATTAATAAATCAATGGGTTGGTCGATTAATTCTTGAATATGAGCAATTTGGATAGAACTATTTCCTTGTGCGTCTTTTACTTCAAAATTAATTTCTGGATTAAACGACAATTCTCTTTTCATATCGTCTTCCATCGTTTTTCGCCACAAATCAGCACTTGTACATTGCGAAAAACCAATCGTAAATTTTTCTGCGGTTTTTTCAGTACAAGACCAAGTGAAGAAAATTAAAAAGACAATAAAAGACTTGTATCGCATATCGAACCAAATTAAAGCAATTCAAAAGAATAGTTATCAATAAACAAAGCTATAAAATTTTCAAAGATAATATGCTTTTGTAGCAAATACGTTTTTAATTGGAGATTTCAGCAGAATAAAGTTAAGTTTTTCGATAAAATAGGTTAAAATCAATGTGAATGTTTATTCATTCTATAAACTATACTTGATTAAATATAAATTTACAAAGTCATTATGCGTTTTCGATGCTCTAAACCCCATTTTATCATTTCTGTAATTAAACTATTGAGCGTTTTGCCATATTCTGTAATTTCATACTCAACGGTTATGGGTTTGGTATGACAAACCGTTCTGGTAATTAATTGATTACTTTCGAGATTCTGGAGTTCCTTTGAAAGTATTTTTGCACCAATGCCTTCAAGACTTTTGGCTCTGCTTAAATCCATAAAGCGTTTTTTACCTTCAAAACTTAAAGTAGCGATGATGGCAATTTTCCATTTTCCGCTTAGAAGTTCCATCACATCTCTTGATGCCAAAATGGCCTGAGTGTGGTCTTCATTACAAAGTGCATGTTTACTTGTTGTCTGTATCGTCATAAGATTTGATTTTTTTTACAATTTATCAATATACTTTCAAAAACGAATATTAGTTTCTTATAGGAAACTACTTTCTTGAAAGAAACTAATAGTAATGACTGCCATAAAATTTTTGAATTTTGTTCAAAAAAAATATTCAAATGAAAAAAGACAAAATAATTTATTGGCTCAGTACTGGTTTAATATCCACAGCGATGTTGATGAGCAGTATAATGTATCTAACAAAAAATCCTGAATTGATGAATAATTTCAAGCAATTGGGGTATCCTTCATTTTTTATTCCAATTTTAGGAACGGCTAAATTATTAGGAGCGATTGCTTTGGTAAATCCATGGTTTAGTAAACTGAAAGAATGGGCTTATGCAGGTTTTACTTTCACTTTTATCGGGGCTATTTGGACACACGTTGCTACTGGTACTCCATTTATTCCTGTAATTGTATTATTAGTAATTTTAGGAGTTTCTTATTTTTTCAATTTGAAGCTCAGTAAAAATTTGGAGTAATTTCTGTAAAAAAAAATCCCGAACAATGCTGTTCGGGATTTTTATGAGTAAAATTTTATACTAAAAAATATTAGTTTTTAGCTCCTTGAATTGCTCCACCTTGTGTCTGCTTTTGTAATTGCATAGGGTTTGGTTGAGCAGGTCTATTTTGTTTAAATACTTGGAAACGAGTTGGTTGCTCTGGCTCTCTTGGGAAAATATTCGATTTTGTATCAATATCCGCTGTTTCCAAGAATGGGTCAAGTACCCAATTCGTTACTTTTTTATCAGTAGGAATTACTTTCTTAATTTCTTTATCGTTCAAACGCCAGATTTCAGCAGGGAAACGGAATACTTCGCTTGTTCCATCTTCATAATTAGCTTTTACGATTACTGGCATAGGCAAACCTCCTACATTTTTTACGTTTAGTACGTAGAAATTTTTATTACTTTCTACCAATTTTTTCTCATCTTCGTTCAAGCTTGCAACAGTTTGCTCAAATCTCTTTTTGTCGGCTTCACTTGTCGCAAATTTATTGTAGCTATTATAAAAATCTCTCATGTCAGGATTTTCTTCTACCACAGTTTTGGGAATATCCGTTTTGTTACGAATATTACTCATCGTCTGACGTTTCGCTTCAGCCTCAGCTTTGGCATTTTCATTTTTCTTTTCTGGTGAAAGATTGTCAATACCAAACCATTCTACATTTTCTAAAGATAAATCCACAGGTTCAACTCCATAGAACCAACCTTTCCAGAACCAATCTAAATCTACACCCGAAGCATCTTCCATAGTACGGAAAAAGTCTTGAGGAGTTGGGTGCTTAAATGCCCAACGGCGAGCGTACTCTTTGAAAGCAGCATCAAATAATTCTCTGCCCATTACAGTTTCTCTCAAAATATTCAAAGCTGTTGCAGGTTTTGTATAAGCGTTTGGTCCAAAAGCCATGATATTGTCTGAACTCGACATAATTGGTACTTGTTGGCTTTTGTCGGTTTTCATATAAGGCACAATGTCTTGTGGCTCACCAGAAGCATCAAAATTTCTATCCCATTCTTTTTCAGCCATTTGCTCGCAGAAAGTATTCAAACCTTCATCCATCCACGACCATTGACGTTCGTCTGAATTGATAATCATCGGGAAGAAGTTATGACCTACTTCATGGATAACTACACCAATCAAAAAGTTTTTAGTACCTTCTGAATAAGTACCATCAGCTTCTGGTCTTGCTCCGTTGAAAGACATCATCGGATATTCCATTCCGCCCACAGGCCCATGAATTGATTGTGCAACAGGGTAGGGATAAGGAATTGTTTTCTTTGAATATGAGCGTAAAGTATGTGCTACCAACATAGTAGAGTATTGTCCCCAAAGTGGATTAGCTTCTTTTGGATAAGCTGACATTGCCCATACTTTTTTACCTTCAATATCTACTTGCATGGCATCCCAAAGAAATTTTCTTGAACCAGCAAAAGCGAAATCTCTTACATTTTGTGCTGCAAAAACCCAAGTTTTCTTACCACTTGGTTTTGATTTTTCAGCAGCTGTTGCTTCGTCTTGTGTTACAATCAATACAGGACGAGTAGCATTTTTGGCTTGCTCTAATCTTTTAATTTGTGTTGCCGAAAGTACTTGTGCAGGATTTTGTAATTCTCCAGTTCCCAAAACGACAAAATCATTTGGAGCAGTGATACTTACTTTATAGTCGCCGAATGGAACAGTAAATTCGCCTTGTCCTAAAAATTGTTTGTGTTGCCAGCCGTTTACGTCGTCATACACACACATTCTTGGAAACCACTGAGCCATTTCGTACAAGTAATTTCCATCTTTAGGGAAAAACTCATAACCACTTCTGGCTCGTGTTGCGATAGCATCTGTGATATTAAAATTCCAATCAATTGAAAATGTGAAGATTCCGCCAGATTTTAATGGAGTCGGTAAATCAATTCTCATCATTGTTTCATTGATGGTATATTTCAAAGCATTGCCTGCTTTGTCTTTTACCGAAGTAATTTTGTAGCCATACTCTTTTGGAGATAAAAGCCCCGTTGAACTACTCAATCTACCAAATGAAGTACCTCTATCACTCAAACTTGATGTTTGTGTTAATTGAGCAATACCATTTTTCTGGAAATTGTTTTGGTCAAGTTGAACCCACAAATAAGTAAGTTCGTCTGGCGAGAAGTTTTTGTAGGTAATTACTTCAGAGGCTGTCATTGATTGATTGGCATCATTCAATTCTGCTTTGATGTCGTAGTCTGCTCGGTTTTGCCAATAGCTTTTTCCGGGAGCTCCCGAAGCCGTTCGATAAGCATTGGGTGTAGGCAACATATTTCCCATTTGTTCAAAACGAGTGTTACCATTGTACTGACTTGATTGTTGTGCCATCGCTGGGACACAAAAAACAATCAGCAAAAGCAATGAGTAAAAGTTTTTGTTGGTCATGAAGTGATAAATTAAGTGAATTAATTCCACTAATTTAAGAAATAAAATGGTTTTATCCTTTACCCTACAAAGCCTCTTAAATACTGTTTAGTAAACAGCGTTTGCTGATTGGTACTTCAATTTGCTAATTATCAAATATTTATGGAAATAATGACTCCGATTACATAGAGTACATTACTTGTATTGAATTGTGATAATATCCTGAACTTGATAAAACGATTAACTTTAATGTAAAATCTTAAAAGTCATTTCCCTTAAAGCCTCAGCATCCGACCATGAGCCACCTTCGATACCTTTTGATTTTAATTCTAATTTTTTAATTTCATTGATTATATGAATCACTTTCATCAAATTATAGTTTCTAACCGCCAATGAATAGTCTTTGGTGAAAAATGGATTAACTCCCAAGACAGTCGCTAAGTTTTTTTCAGATTTATCAGGCGTAACATGCGTGAGTAATACTTTAGAGAAAAAATTGAAAAGCATTAGCACAATCGGAGCGATGGGATTGTCTTTTGGATTAGCAGCAAAAAAGTTGACAATTTGGTTGGCTTT
Organism: Arcicella rigui; assembly: GCF_034929435.1. NCBI lineage: Bacteria > Pseudomonadati > Bacteroidota > Cytophagia > Cytophagales > Flectobacillaceae > Arcicella > Arcicella rigui. The sequence goes on along the minus strand of NZ_JAYFUM010000003.1, from coordinate 185,674 downwards.
CAACACATCACGGTTGATTAAGGCTTTCTGAAATTCAAAATAATTATACTCTTTGCTGATTCCGACAAATTTTTCAACTACTTGTGCATTAATTTCCTCATCTACTCGTAGATTCAAAACGATTTTATTGATTTCAGAAGCTAATCTTTTTAAATCATTTCCCACATTTTCAACCAGCATTTCAATTGCCTTTCTACTGATTTTCAGTCCTTGTTCATGGCAATATTCTAAAATCCAATCGGGCAATTTATTATCGTAAAGTTTTTTTGATGGCATCACTACGCCATTTTTATCAAATGCTTTTACCCATGCCTTTCTTTCATCAACGGCATCTTTGAACATCAGCACCAGAATACTTGAATTCAAAGGGTTTTTGGCATAATTTTCTAATGCCAATTGCATTTCTTTTTGTTCAATTCCTTGAATACTCTGAGCCTCTTTTACAATAACTAATTGTTTATCAGCCATCATCGGAAAACGCTTCACATACGAAAGTAATGAAGGTACATTTACATCTTTGCCAAAAAGTATGAATTGATTGAAACTTCTATCCGCAGGACTAAGGGCGTGTTCTTCTAAATAATTGCCGACTTTTTCTATATAATAAGGCTCGTCGCCATGTAAAATATACAAGGGAGCGTATTGTTTTTTCTTTAAATCTTTTAAAACTTCGGTACTTGATTTAGGCATTTTTTTGTTGAGCTAAAAATACTTGACAGTAGTTAATTAATGTAGGGAAAAAGATGTCAAACTCTTTTTTATACAATTCGTAATCATTTTTTAAATCTTCCACGGCGAATTCTATTCCCGATTTAAATTTTAAGCGTTGTGAAATTCCTCTTAATGACCATTCGATTCCCTCGTAGTTGGCATAATTACTCAACCAATCTCTTGAAATCATGGAATTTACCAATCTGTCCATACTTTTAGGAATTTCCTCTTTTCTTTCTATGAGTAATTGATAAAAAGTTTGACTGAATGCAGTAAGTGGTATGGAAGAGTATTCAGAGAAATTTTTTGCAAAAATATGATCATAAAACATATCTACCACAATCCCAGAAAACTTATGATATTTTGGGTGAAGTCTTTCAATACTTTGTTTTACTACTTCATGAGAATCAGTAAAAGAGTCAATAGCTCTATGCAAAGCAATGCCTTGAAGAACTTCTTTTTTAATATGTGAGTTATGAATATTATCGAGATTGCCTTTTACAAAGTCACCTAAGAAATTCCCGATTTTAATATCATTATTATCGCCAGAAAGGTAAATATGTGCTAAAAAATTCAAATTTCGATTTTTTTATGGTTCTCAAACCATAAAGTTAAGGAAAAACCCTTACGTTTGTGGCAAATAGAGAATCCTCAACGAAAACACTATCAAAAACTTAGTACAATGCAAATTTCAAATGAAAAGGTTGTTACCTTGGTGTATGAGCTAACAGTCACTGATGCTGAAGGCCAAAAAGAATTAATTGAAACCGTTGAGCAAGACGAACCGATGGTCTTTATTCATGGATTAAGCGGTTTACCAGAAGCCTTTGAAGAAAAAATTCAAGGACTTTCGGCTGGTGATGGATTTGAGTTTTCAATTCCTGCCGAAGAAGGATATGGCGAGTACGACCCAGCAGCAGTTGTAGAACTTCCAAAAGAAATTTTTAAAGTTGATGGCGAATACGTAGAAGAAATGCTTGAAATTGGTAATGTTTTACCAATGACTGACGATGCTGGTAATCGTTTGAATGGCAGAATTATTGATGTTCAAGATACTTTTGTAAGAATGGATTTTAATCATCCTTTGGTTGATAAAGAAATGTTTTTCAAAGGAACAATTGTAGCTGTTAGAGAAGCTACTCCTTCTGAATTAGACCATGGTCACGTGCATGGCGATGGCGGAGTACATCATTAATAGTTCATGGATTTAAAGTTTATGAGTTTAATTTATTTACTTATAAACTTTAAATCCATAAATTCATAAACTCAAAAAGAATGCAGAAACCAGCTTTTGATGATATTTTCATGGATTTGGCTGTCAATCTTGCACAGCGTTCGCATTGTGTGAAAGCTCAAGTAGGAGCGGTATTGACAAAAGATACAAGAATTATTTCGATTGGCTATAATGGCCCACCCGCAGGAACGCACAATTGTGATATAGAATTCCCAAGAGAAGGTTGTGAAAGAGATTCAAAAGGAAGTTGTTCTTTGGCTCTTCATGCCGAACAAAATGCTATTTTGTATGCTGTAAAAAATGGCTCAAGTATCGAAGGTTCAACTATTTATGTAACGCTTTCACCTTGTATCGCTTGTGCAAGGGTAATCTATACAATGAAAGTTGCCAAAGTAGTTTATTTGAATTCTTATGCTGAATACAAAGGAATTCCTAAAGACGAAGGAGTTGAATTTTTGAAAAAATTTGGGGTAGAAGTTGTTAGATACAAGAAGGACTAAAGGACTTAAAGATTGGAAGACTTAATGACCTTATGATTTGAAAAGACTAAAAAAACGAAGGACTTAATCACTAAAAGACTTGAAGACTAAGGGACTTATAGGTTAAATCTAATAATCCTAAAGTCTTCAAGTCTTTCAGTCTAAAGTCATTAAGTCCTTTAGTCTTAAATCCCAATGTCAAAAACTATCCAAGATAAGTTTTCAAAGCTTTACTTCTTGAAGTATGTCTCAAACGACGAATTGCTTTTTCTTTGATTTGACGAACACGTTCACGAGTCAAATTGAATTTCTCTCCAATTTCCTCTAAAGTCATCGCATGTTCACCATTCAATCCAAAATACAAAGTAACAACATCCGCTTCACGTTGTGTTAAAGTTGACAAAGCTCTTTGTACTTCACGGCGAAGAGAATCATTGATAAGTCCAGAATCTGGTTTATCTTCACCATCATTTTCTAAAACGTCCAACAAAGAGTTTTCTTCACCTTGTACGAATGGAGCATCCATAGAAACATGACGACCCGAAATCTTCAAAGTATCTACTACTTCACCAGTTGAAATTTCTAATACTTCAGCTAATTCTTCTGGAGTAGGCTCACGCTCAAATTTTTGTTCTAACTCAGAAAAAGTTTTTGAAATTTTATTTAACGAACCTACACGGTTTAAAGGCAAACGCACAATACGAGACTGCTCAGCTAAAGCTTGCAAAATCGATTGACGAATCCACCAAACGGCATAAGAAATAAATTTAAAACCACGAGTTTCATCAAAGCGTTGAGCCGCTTTAATCAAACCTAAATTTCCTTCATTAATTAAATCTCCTAAACTAAGTCCTTGATTTTGATACTGTTTTGCTACGGATACCACAAAACGAAGGTTTGCTTTCGTTAGTCTTTCTAAAGAAAGTTGGTCTCCATCACGAATTTTTTGAGCTAAAATAACCTCCTCCTCTGGTGTCAACAAATCCACCTTACCAATCTCCTGTAAATATTTATCAAGGGATTGACTCTCTCTGTTAGTAATTTGCTTACTAATTTTTAGCTGTCTCATATTATACTTGTTATATTATTAAATTGGTTAACAAATCCTAACGTAAAAACCAAACAATTATATAAAGACAAAATGTTCAGAATATAATCGTTTGGTAAAGAAATATTTATAATCGTTATTTAAATAACGTCAGAAGATTTGGATTTGTTCTAATTCTTTTCTGGTTTTGGTAAAAGTACTTTGCGTGATAAACGGAATTTGCCAGTTTTCTTATCAATTTCAATCAATTTTACTTTGATTTTCTCACCGATTTGTAAAACTCCATCAACGGTTTCTAAACGTTCCCATTTGATTTCAGAAATGTGTAGTAAACCATCTTTACCCGGTAAGAACTCAACAAATGCTCCGAAAGGCATAATTGATTTTACAGTACCATCATAAACTTCACCTTCTTCAGGAATCATTACAATACCTTTTACCATCGCAACGGCTTTGTCCATCGACTCTTTGTTTGAAGAGAAAATCGAAACATAACCACCATCAGGTTTTTCTTCAATAGTTACCGTAGCACCAGATTGCTTTTGAATATCTTGAACAATTTTACCACCCGGCCCGATTACCGCACCAATTTGGTCTTTCAAGATTTTGATAACCATCGCTCTTGGTGTATGAGGTTTCATTTCAGGTCTTGAAGTTTCAATCGCTTCCTTCATTTTACCTAAAATATGCAAACGTCCACGTTTTGCTTGGTCTAAAGCTTCTGCTAAAACTTCATAAGAAAGTCCATCTACTTTAATATCCATTTGGCAAGCCGTAATACCGTTTTCAGTACCAGTAACTTTGAAGTCCATATCACCTAAATGGTCTTCATCGCCTAAGATATCTGAAAGAACCGCATATTTTCCAGTTGTTGCATCCGAAATTAAACCCATCGCAATACCTGAAACAGGAGCTTTGATTTTTACACCAGCATCCATCAAGGCTAAAGTACCTGCACAAACTGTTGCCATTGAAGACGAACCGTTTGATTCTAAAATATCAGAAACTACACGAATAGTATATGGATTATCTGCGTCAGGAGGAAGTACTTTTTTAATAGCACGCATGGCTAAATTACCATGACCAATTTCACGACGACCCGGACCTCTGTTTGGTTTTACTTCACCTGTTGAGAATCCTGGGAAGTTGTAGTGTAACATAAAACGGTTATAACCAGATGTCATTGCTTGGTCAACAATTTGCTCATCTAATTTTGTACCTAATGTTACTGTGGTAAGTGATTGCGTTTCGCCACGAGTAAATACTGCCGAACCGTGTGGAGAAGGTAAGTAATCTACTTCACAAGTAATTTGACGAATTTCATCTAATTTACGACCATCCAAACGATAACGTTCGTTTAATACCAATTGACGAGCCGCTTCTTTTTCAATATCGTGGAAGTACCATTTTGCCAAAGTTTTATTGACAGTTGTATCTTCTGGCAATGAAGCAAAGTACTCTTCTTCAATAGCTTTGAAAGTTTCTTTACGACCACTTTTGCTTGGGTTAGCTAATTTTACCGCTTCGTAAAATTTGGTAAAATAAGTATCCCAAAGGTATTTTTTCAATTCTTCATCATGAGTTTCATGATTATAAACTCTTTTCTCAGTTTTACCAGTTTCAGCTGTTAATTCGATTAAAGCTGCACACTGAATTTTGATAGCATCATGAGCAATTTTCAAAGCTGTTAACATATCAGCCTCAGAAATTTCATTTCCTTCACCTTCTACCATCAAAATATCATTCATATTAGCCGCAACTAATAATTCTAAATCAGCAGAAGGAATTTGAGAAGATAAAGGGTTGATGACAAACTCTCCATTAATTTTGGCAACACGTACTTCAGAAATTGGTCCGTTGAAAGGAATATCCGACACTGCCAAACAAGCGGCTGCGGCTAAACCTGCAAAAGCATCAGGAGTAACTTCAGCATCAGCCGAAATCATTGTAATCATTACCTGTGTATCTGCGTGATAATCAGATGGGAACGTAGGACGTAGAGCTCTGTCAACCAAACGGCTTACTAAAATCTCGTAGTCAGAAAGTCTTGATTCACGACGTAAGAAACCTCCTGGGATTTTACCAGCCGAAGCAAATTTTTCTTGATAATCAACTGAAAGTGGCAAAAAGTCAGTTCCTTCTTTTACGGTTGTACTGGATACTACCGTTGCCAAAAGCATCATGTTTCCGCTTCTCACAACCACAGAGCCATCTGCCTGTTTTGCGAGTTTACCTGTTTCGATGGTAATCTCTTTACCATCGGGCATTGTTATTTTTTTCGTAATTACGTTAAAAGACATAGTTTTTGATTGATTACCCTTTGCATTTGATGCTTCACTGAATGTAAAAGGTTTTAGTTGGATGTTGCTTCGTTAATTCTCTGTTCGTCAATAATCAATTTATCGTTAAAATTGTTTTAGAGAAACTCCTTTTCTGACGAACTACAATAAAATTGACGATTACCCAAAGAGAGGAAAATGTAAGCAGGGAATCTTTTTCAAGACTCCCTGCTTTGCAAAGTGAATTACTTTCTGATGCCGAGTTCAGCAATGATAGCACGGTAACGAGCAATATCTGTTTTGATTAAATAATCCAACAAACTTCTACGCTTACCAACCAACTTCAAAAGACCCATACGAGTAGAGTGGTCTTTTTTATTTTTCTTTAAGTGTTCTGTCAAATGAGAGATTCTGAAAGTAAACAAAGCTATTTGAGACTCTGCAGAACCAGTATCAATTTTTGACTTCTCATGTCCACGAGATTCGAAAATCTCCTGCTTTACTTCTGAAGTTAAGTACATCTTCAACCAGTTTTAAAATGTTATAAAATATGAAAACGTGCAAAAGTAATGTTTTTTTATGCCATTCACAAATCTATTCTACTAATTGTTGAATAATAACTTATAAATCTTAGTTTTATTGAGTTTTTCTTTCAATTGATTGAAATAAATAATGTAAACATCGCTTTCAAAGAGCCTTGAATCATTTTTGGCTTTACTCAGAAAATATAAACCTATCAAGAAAAGAACAGTATTGGAAGCCCAAGCTCCAATCTGCACAATTACTCTACTTTCTTTGGCTGCTTTATCGCCTTGCTGGGTCATTACATACATCAAGATAAAAAAGAAAATAGCAATTACTACGGGCATACCAAATCCTCCTTTTTTGATAATCCCTCCGAGTGGTGCTCCAATTAAAAACATCACAAACACAGCAATAGCATTCGTAAATTTATGATGCCATTCCAAATCTGTTTTTCTAAAATCTTCACCTTTTGTGGCTAAGGCTGAAATATTATTTTCCACATAACTTAGTACATTATTCGTTTGAGAAATAGCAAAGTCAATGTTCTGGAATGGATTGGCTGTTCGGGTGTCTCTTTTTTTAATCAGCGAATCAATCGTACTATTTTTAGTTTTGAATAATTTTTTCTGCTCCTCATTAAGTACTTGGGGGAGTTTATTCATTTCATAGATATAATAAGACCTTGAGTTTTCATAGAAATTTTCTCTCAGTTTATTATAATCTCTTTTAAGTGAATCCGAATCATTAGCCAATTCACTAAAACTTCTCATCATTTGATAATGCTTAAACTGCTCTTCTTCAGTTTTGTGCATATCAAAAGCCGCCAAGCTCATGACTACTTTACTTTTTCTAAAATTATGAGCCGCCAAATCAGTCTGATTATTATTAGATGTTCTGTCGGCATCTTCCACATAATCATTGCCATTAAAAAGCTCAAATATTAAATATTGTTTATCCATGATGGTGTACATCAGAGCCGAATCTGCCAAAGTAACGTGCTTATCGCCGTCATTTTTGGTATGGTCAAAAATGATGACATTCTTGAGAGTTTTATTATCAGGATACTTCTTAGCAACTTTTATGCTGTAACCGGGCAAATCATTATAAAAAATACCCTCTTTGATATTGAGTGTAGTTTTGGTAGTTTTTATATCATACAAAAGTCGATAACCTTTTAAGTTTGCCCAAGGCAAAGCCACGTTATTGAACCAAAATGCAAAAATACTGATGAGTACCGCCACGATAAACATGGGTTGCATAGCACGAGTCATAGAAATTCCCGCACTTTTGATGGCCGTTAGCTCAAAAAATTCTCCCAATTTTCCATAGGTCATCAGTGTCGAAAGAAGCATTGCCAAAGGCAAAGCAATAGGAATGGTAATGAGACTAAAGTAGAAAAACAATTCAAGATATACTTCTACGCCCAAATCTTTTCCAAAGAGGTCGGCAAAATAGGCAAGAATAAGCCTCATTAAAAAAATGAAAATGACCACGGCCAAGGTCATTACAAAAGGTTGCCAAAAGGCATTAAGAATCAGTTTATCAATTTTCTTTATCATGCTTGATAAGTAAAACGCTCGTATTTTCTGAAAAACACGAGCGTCGTGCGTTTTTAATTAAACGCAAAAATAAATAATTAGGATTTATGAAAGATGTTAAAAAACTTTAATTCCCAACAATCTCTTTTAATTTATAAATGAGGTCTTCCCACAATTCTTGTAGTTCATTGTCATCTGTATTTTCAGAATAATCTACAATTTTTAAATAAGTAGAGCCCGTTAAATCACTTACCTCCATTTTAAATTCAATATAGTTATGATCTCTATCGTCTGGATTTGAAGGGATAAAATCAAACTTTGCTGATTTATTTAAACGTAATTGTGATAATTTGGCAATATGGCTGTCGCCATCCCAAGAAAAATCAAAAGTAGAGCTATCCTTGAGTGTTACTTTTTCTGCAAACCACTGTTGTAGGCCCGAAGCCGAACTTATGTAAGGGAATAGTACCTTTGGAGATGCTCTCAATTCAAATTCAACGACAAATTTATGTTTGCTCATATTCATAAATATTTTAAAGGTATTGGTTACTCAGTAAACTAACAGTAAAGATTATTGAGTAATAGACTTCCGAAACTCTGTATTGGCAAAGGTATAAATGTTAAAGAAATACGCAAGCATTTTTTTTTACTTTCAGAAAATTTGTGAAAAAGCTTTTTTGTTTTTATTGATTGTCAGTGATTTACCGCAAAAATATTTTTTCATTTTTTTTCTTGTTGAAATCTATTTTTAAAAAGATGAAAAGTTTTTTGAGAAAAGATTTGTTAGTAGAAAACTATTTCCGTACTTTTGCACCACAATACGACAGCGGGATAGCTCAGATGGTTAGAGCGTAGGATTCATAACCCTAAGGTCGGCAGTTCGATCCTGCTTCCCGCTACTTTTTAAAAGCGTAATTAATTGTTTTTCAATTGATTACGCTTTTTCTTTTTCAATTGCACTAAGCTTTTACTAATCTCTGAGTATTTATGCTTTTACAACCCATCGTTAATTTGGTAGCAATCCTTTCAAAGAAAGGGCTAAAGCGTGCTATTATTTCTCCCGGTTCAAGAAATGCTCCTTTAACAATTGCTTTGGCTCGTCATCCGGATATTCAAACTTTTTCGATTTCAGATGAACGTTCGGCAGCTTTTATCGCTATGGGCATGGCTCAAAGTAGCAAAGAAGCCGTGGCAATTTGTTGTACTTCTGGTTCGGCAGCCTATAATTATGCCCCAGCGGTGGCAGAAGCTTTCTTTTTGGAAATTCCCCTGATTGTTTTAACCGCAGACCGACCTAAAGAATGGATTCATCAACACGATGGACAAACCATTTATCAAACCGATATTTTTGGAAAACACGTCAAGAAAAGTTTTGAAATAGGAGCAGATTATAGTCATCCAGACGCTATCTGGCATATTGAAAGAACGGTAAACCAAGCCGTTAATTTGGCAAATACTTTTCCAAAAGGCCCAGTTCATATTAATATTCCTTTGCGTGAGCCGTTTTATCCACTTGAAAATGAGGTTGTCGAGTTTGATAGAAATGTTAGAATTATCGAAAGAACGAAAACCGAGGCTATATTATCGACTGAAGTTTGGGCTGAATTATTACAAAAAATAGAGCAGTACGATAATATTTTGATTGCTGGCGGACAAGATGATTACCAGCCCGAACTTTCGGAAGTATTAGCAAAAATTCAAGCAGAGTTTCAAATTCCTGTTTTAGGCGATATTATCAGTAATTTATCTTTTGAAGCCATTAGTAAGCATGATACTTTTTTGCCAAAAGCCGATGCTGAATTAGCACCTGAATTATTGATTACTTTCGGAAAATCATTCATTTCAAAGAGTTTTAAAACATACTTGAGAAAACACAAGGCAATTGAGCATTGGCATTTGAGTTTGAACGAGCATTTAATTGATACTTTTCAATCCCTGACGCAAGTATTAGCCGTAGAGCCTTTGTACTTTTTCAAAAAAATGTTGGAAGAATTAGACTTTCGTCAATTCAAAAACGGGGATGAAGAAGAAAGAGATGGCGAATATTTGAATACTTGGCAGAAAGCTGAAACCAAAGCCAATGTTTATATTGAAAACTTTTTTAGTGAAAGTTTTCATCAAGTCTCTTTGAATGAATTTTATGCCATCAAGCAAATCATGGACGCACTTTGTCCGAATAGTCAGTTGCATTTGGCGAATTCTATGTCGGTACGTTATGCCAATTACTTGACAGTGTCTGCAAACAAAAAGATTGAAGTATTTGCGAATAGAGGAACAAGTGGCATAGATGGCTGTGTGAGTACGGCTTTAGGTGCGGCTCTTACGACAGATAAATTGGTTTATTTATTGGTGGGCGACCTGGCCTTTTTTTATGATAGAAATGCCCTGTGGAATCGTTATGTGCCTGATAATTTGAGAATTATCTTGTTGAATAATCATGGTGGCGGAATTTTTAGAATGATTGATGGCCCAAGTAAACAAGCCGAATTGAATGATTATTTTGAAACCGTACAATCTTACAAAGCGGATACAACAGCCCAAGAAGCCAATTTAGAATACTTTTTTGTGGATAATATTGAAAAATTATCAGCATCCATCGAAGCATTTTGTAGTAAAGAAGGAAAAGCGAAGTTGATAGAAATAGAAACAAATGCGGTGAATAATACAGAAGTATTCAAGAAGTTTAAAGAAGGCTTTGTGTATTAATAAGTAGTGATTAGTGTTTTTAATTGATTATAATACAAGATTGAGTAATTTTCATAATGTTCAATTACTCAATCTTGTAATTACTTAATCACTCATTTTATTTCAATAGAATCATCTAATTTTTTGGCAGCATCAAAGTTTTTGTTTGCCTCAGCTTCGTTGCCCATTTTTTGAAAATAATACCCTAAGTTTCTAAGCGTGTAAGCATTATTAGGATTTATTCTGAGCGAACGCTCTAAGTATTCTTTGGCTTTTGCCAATTCACCCAATTGCAATAAAATATTGCCATAATTATTCAAGTAAATGGCATCCGTAGGTTTTATAGCCAAGGCTTTTTCTGCATAGATTTTAGCTTCTGAGTAAAGTTGTTGCTCTGAAAGAATAAATGCCAAATTGTTAAGAGCAAAATCTTGTTTGGGATTTAAGGAAATAGCTTTCTGAAAATCCTTTTTTGCCAAATCATATTGTTTATTTTCAAAGAAAATAAAACCGTGATTGGTGTAAGCCTCAGCATTTTTAGGGTCAATTCTAATTGCCTTTTCGTAATCGGCAGTTGCTCCAGCGGTATTATTCAACTGGACTTTTACATTGCCTAAACTCACGAAATAGAAAGCAGAATCTTTAAAAGGAACTGCAATTTTTTCTAAATCCGACAAAGCATTTGAAAAATCCCCTTTTTGAAAAAATACTTCCGAACGATTATAATAAGCTTCCCAGTACTTTTTATCCAAATCGATGGCTTGGTTAAAATTTTCGATGGCTTCATCCAACAAATCTAATTGCTGATATGCCAACGCTCTGTTGTTGTAAGCATCTGCAAATTTTGGGTCTTTGATGATGGCTTCATCAAACCAATGAATGGCTTCTTGATATTCTTTGTCTTTTAATTTGTAATTGCCTCTTTTGAAAAATTTGATGGCTTCTTCTTTTTTATCAGCACCACAGGCAGCTACTAACAAACAGAGGATAAGGAAGAGTATTGATTTTGTTTTCACGAAAAATGGAGAATTAGTCTTTGGTAATGGTATCAATGGAGATTTGTGTTTCAGTTAAAAGACAAAATTACGCTATTTTGTTCAAAGGAATCTCTACATCTTACTTTAATCGGCTCTTGGCTATCAAAATTTGCTCAAATTTTTCTGAGCGTAATGACATTCGCATATTTGTCCTTAATTTTGTAGGCTATTAGTTTACAAAATTTAAAAAACATTACAATGATTAAAGCCGAAATGCTAACCGATAAAGGTTTGATGGTAATAGAATTTTTTGAGCAAGACGCTCCAATTCACGTAAAAAACTTTGTTGATTTATCAAAAAGTGGTTTTTATGATGGCGTTACTTTCCACAGAGTAATTCCTGATTTCGTGATTCAAGGTGGCGACCCAACGGGTACAGGTGGTGGTGGTCCTGGGTATAGCATTCCATGTGAATTAACAGGCGGAAATCAATACCATGACCGTGGTGTTTTGTCAATGGCTCACCGTGGTAGAAATACTGGTGGTTCTCAGTTTTTTATCTGCCATAGCCGTAAAAATACTGCTCACCTCGACCGTAACCATACATGTTTCGGTAAAGTAGTAGAAGGATTAGAAGTAATTGACGCAATCCGTCAAGGAGATAAAATTCAGAAAATTACGATTATCGAAGAACAAGCTTAGTTAACCTAATCACAAGAAGATGTATTTTATTGGTGAATTAGAAGGTTCGAGTCCCGACTTAAAAATTTCATTGTATAAATGGAATGCAAAGTTTTTTGTAAAATTCGAGACAGCAGATTTAGAACAAGTATATAAAATTTCAGAAATGGACGTTTCGGAAGCCGAAGTGAGAGCGATGGTAACAGAGGAGTTTATTCAGAAAATCATACAACGTTTTAAAGAAATGTATGAGGATTTAGGCGAATTAATGGGAGACTATTAATTTGGGATTTGTGATTGAGGATTTACGATTTTGTAATTTCTTAAAAAACAAAAAGCTTGGAAGATAATTCCAAGCTTTTTGTTTTTTAAGAATAAATAATTGATTTTCAGGATATTGAAAACTAATCACCAATCTCTAATTACCAATCACTATTACTATAAATACAACCACTTTTTATAAAGGGCTAATTGCTCTGGGGTTTGTGAAGGAAGTGCTTCAATTACAAAATTTTTGGTAGGGTTTCTTTGTAAGTTCACCAAGTAAGTTTTTTCTAAACCATCTCTTTTTACTTTGAAAGAAATCACATCTCCGATTTTTTTACCGCTAATGGCTTTTAAAAGGTCATCAGTTTTATTGCAGTTAATACCATCGATTTGAAGTATTTCATCGCCAATGTTTAGTCCATCGTTATAGGCAGGAGAATCTTTAATGATTGAAGTAATTCTTAAACCCCCTGCTCTGAATTCTGCACCAATATATGGGTCATTCTTTTCAGCATTTTTATCAACTAAACGCATACCCACAGCCGACAAGTAAGTATTATAAGGAATTGTTTCTGTGCCGAAAATATATTTTTGGAAAAAATCATTCAAATTTTTGCCAGCTACTTTCTCAACAGTTTTCTGGAATTCTTCATCCGTAAAGCCTCGTCCTTGTTTTTTGTAGTACTCATCGTACAAAGATTTCATCACATCATCCAGATTTTTTGCTCCATTGGTTGACTGAAGAATCATCAAATTGAGTACACCGCCCAATACAGCTCCTTTATCATAGTAAGAAACGGTACTATTACGAGAGTTTTCGTTCGGACGATAATACTTTATCCAAGCATCCCAGCTCGATTCCGCTACCGATTGTACTTTATTTCCCGGTTGGTTTTCAATTGTATTTATTTCCGCAGCGTAAGTATTTAAATAATCTTCTGGCGTCATCAGGTTCGCACGGCGTAAAATATAGCTTTGGTAGAAACTGGTACAACCTTCCGAGAACCAAAGTAAATGCGTATAATTTTCGTTTTCGTAATCGAAAGGGCCAAGTGCTTTTGGACGAATACGTTTAACATTCCACAAGTGAAAATATTCGTGAGCAATTAGGCTTAAAAAACCTTGGTATCTTTTAGCATCAGTATAAACAGTACGAGAAGTTTGGCAAGTAGTAGAATTGAGGTGTTCTAATCCGCCACCACCCGCAGAAAGGTTATGAATCAAGAAAGTATAATCTTTACAAGGGTGTTCGTCCACTACTGAAAGAGCTGCTTCACACACTTTTTTGAAATCAGCCGTTACTTTAGCTTCGTCGAACTGAGCTTCGCCATACATAGCGATTTTATGAGGAATACCATTCAAATCAAAAGAAAGTACTTTTTGTGTACCGATTTCGATAGGAGAGTCAATCAAAACATCTAAATTTTCTGCTTCAAAAGTATTATTACCCAAAGCTTTTAAAGCCGTTGAAATTGTATTCCAACCTTTATAAGGCGTAATCGTAAGCGTTGAAGGGAAATTTTTAAGTTCGTTCACATATAAAAATACACTCGCAGGATTCAAGTAACCATGAGAATCATCCAAGAAAGAAGTTCTTACTGAAAGTTCATAAGCATAAACTTTGTACTTGACCGAAAACTCATTGGTTGAATTAGAAAACCATACACGCCAAGTATTTTTATTAATTTTGTCCGACTTTAAAGTTGTAGAACCATTTGAAGCGTTCAAACTTTCAACATTTTTGGCATATTCTCTTACTAAATAAGAACCGGGAGTCCAAACAGCCATTTTTAAATCAAGGTAGCCCAAGCTTTTAGTTTTGGCATCAAGGTTAGAAACTTTCACCACTACATCAAAATAGTGAGTTGGAGCTTGTTCCATTGAAAGTGAATAATGAATTTTGGGATGAGTTGGAGGGGTTTGTGCCCATAAAAATTGGCTAAAGAGGAGAAATACCGCTAATATTGATTTTTTTTTCATAATTTAATGTTTGTTATGAACGTTTAAAAATTAAATGATACTTTATGTCGTAAATGGTCTGTTCAGATGATAATTTTATTCATATATTACAAAAGCATCATGTTCCAGTACCTATTCACTACTGTCAAAAGTAACAATCCATTGCTTGTTTCACAAATTATTTTCATGCTTAAAAAGAGAAAGTCTTTTTTGTAGCAGATAAAACACCCTTAAAATCATCTCTAATGAAAAGATTAGCTTCGTTAGTAATCCCAACGTTTTTTTTACTGACTATTATTTCCCACACTGAGCTTTCAGCACAGAGTACCTTAAACAACACCGAAATTTCGCTGCATTTTCGCAACGGGCAAGAATATTTTGAAGCACGGAATTATGAGGCTTGCCGAGTAGAAATGAGTGTCTTTTTGGAAGCCAATCGTAGTTTTCTTGAAAAAGACGATTCCAATATCATCATGGCAGAGTACTACATGGTGATGTGTAGTTTGTATTTGAATTTTACGGATACAGAATTATTAGCGAGCCGATTTGTAAAAAATCATCCAGAGCATCCGATTACCGCAACGCTATTTACAGAAATCGGGAATTACTTTTATGACCAAGGGGATTATGCCAGAGCGATAGATTACTTATCAAAAAGCCCAAAGAATAACGAGGAGGCACAGTTTCGTTTAGCCATTTCACATTATACTTTGCAAAACTACTATGAAGCATTAGCAGTCTTTAATAATGTAAAACAAGCCAGAGGTACTTATTCGCCAGCATCATTTTATTATGCGGGGGTAATTAATTTCAAATTGAAAAACTATGATGATGCCATTTACGATTTCAAAGAAGCTGAACTTTCATCTGTTTATCGTTCAGAAGTACCCAGTTGGTTAGCACACAGCTATTACAAGCAAGGAAAGTTTGCTGAAATGTTGGTTTATACTGAGGCTTTATTGAAAGAGAAAAATTCAGGCAGAAAATTAGATGAAGTAGCATTACTGACAGCCGAGGTTTATTTTCAACAAGGGAATTATACCAAAGCTGCCTTCTACTATAATACTTACAAAAATTATAAGTCGCAGGGAATGTTGCCAAGTGTCGCTTATCGATACGGGTACAGCTTATATAAAACTGAACAATACGGCCCAGCAAGTGAACAACTTAAAAATGTAGCTGCTTCAGGTGACACTTTAGGACAATACGCTGCCTTTATTTTAGGGATTTGTTATTTGAAAGCCAATAATCCTAACTATGCTTTAGGAGCGTTTGACCAAGCTCGTAAAACCAATTTTAATAAAGTTGTAACCGAGGATGCAGATTTTAATTACGGCAAAGTACTCTTAGACTTACAAAGAGGGAGCGAAGCCGTAATAGCCTTGGAAGCTTATTTGCAGAAATATCCAAATCCAAGATATGAGGATGAAACCAATGAATTGATTAGCGAAGCCTATTTGTTCTCTAACAATTACCAAGCGGCTTTACAATACATTGAATCTTTGAAAAAACGTTCACCAAGAATCAATACCGCTTATCAGCGTATTGCCTTTAATCAAGCCGTGAAGTTTTATAATGAAGAGAAATACAACGATGCAAGACCTTACTTTGAAAAGTCTTTGATTACTCCAGAAAATCCTGAAACCAAATATGCCGCAATTTTCTGGAAAGCAGAATCATTCTCGGCACAGTCACAGTTCAGAGAAGCCATTCCACTATATATTTCATTAATTAATACCAACGACCCTACTACTTTAAGTTTAAAAGAATTACAAGCAAAAAGTAAATATGCTTTGGCTTACTGCTATTATAATATTCAAGATTTTGATAGAGCCAACAAAGTATTTAAAGATTATGCAGAAAGCATGAAAGGAATGCCCGGAACACAGGCTTATCAAGATGCCCTTGTACGTTTGGGAGATACTTATTTTGCAACCAGAAAATATGATGATGCCATCAATGCTTATAACCGAGCGATTGATGGAAGTAAAACCGATAGAGATTATGCCATGTACCAAAAAGGTTTGGTATTAATTGCCAAAGGGGATTCTAAGGCTGCGAAAGCTTCATTCCAAGCTTTGCAAATGAGTTTCCCAGAGTCATTATATTTTGATAATGCGATTTTCCAAGAAGCCAATCTTGAATTCATTGCTGGAAATTATACGGCTGCCATTTCACGATTTACTCAGTTAATCAATAATAAATCCCAAAGTCCACTTGTTCCTAAATCACTTCTAAAAAGAGCTATTGCCTTCAGTAATACCAATAATTTAGAGTATGCCATTACTGATTATAAAAACATTCTAAGAAATTATCCAACTTCACCAGAAAGTAAAGAAGCATTGACAGGTTTACAAGAAACCCTCAGTGAAGTAGGAAGACCAGATGAGTTTACCAACATTCTTGGAGAATATCAAAAGGTAAATCCAACAGACCAATCGGTGATGGGCATGGAGTACGAAACTGCCACAAAATTATTTTATGCTGAAAAATACGATAAAGCTATTGAGGCTTTAAGAGAATACATCAGAAAAAATCCTATAAGTGTAGAATCGTATGAAGCAAAATATTTAATTGCGGAGGCTTATTTCAAACAAGGAAATAGACCACAAGCCCTTAATTATTACAATCAAGTAATTGCTGATAACAAGTACAAATTTGTGAATAGAGCTTTGATACAAGCTTCAGTTATTGAATTTGAATCAAATGATTTCAAAAATGCCATTACTCATTATCGTAGAATTTTGAATTATGTGGCAGATAAAAAAGAACAACAAACAGCTTTATTAGGTTTGATGGAGTCTTATTATAAAATTCAGCGAACAGATTCTACGCTTTATTATGCCAAAGAAGTAGCCAATACGCCAGATTTAGTAATTGGAGCAAAAAGCAGAGCTAATCTGTATTCTGGAAAAATCTTGATGGACAAAGGCGACTATGCAAAGGCAATCGAGTACTTCAATCAAACCATTGCACTTGCCAAAGACAATAATGGAGCAGAAGCACAGTATTCTATTGCACAGATTTTACATTTACAAAGAAGATACAAAGAGTCAGTAGATATGATTATTTCAAAATTCAGAAATGATTTTGCTGATGCTGCTCCAAAAATTGTTGGCAAAGCCTATTTATTACTTTCAGATAATTTTGTACGTATGGATAATGTGATTCAAGCGAAAGCAACCTTGAATTCAATCATTAATAATCATCCAGACCCTGAAATCATAGCGGAGGCTAAAAACAAATTAAAAGCTATCGAAAGAAAATAAATTGTTGTACTACTCAAATCTTAAAACATAGACAATTCATTAAATTTTATGAAAATGCCCCAACATTTGAACGATACACATACAAAAAGCCTTTACTTTTTACTCTTATCCCTTGGTGTAAGTGTAAGTGTGAACGGTCAAGATACCAAAGAAGGAAAGATTAAGACTGACGATATTGAGATTATTAAAGAAACTAAAGTAACGCTTAATCAAGCCAATAGAATTTTCGAGAAAATTTATACCAATAAAATGAGCGAAGCTAAAAAGCCCATTCGGTATGAGTTTGTAGAAAGAAAAATGCCTATTGAAACTCCTGAGTTTTCGCCCATTGTATTAATGCCCAACAAGACAGATGCCTCTAACAATGATTATTCAGAGAAGTATCACAATGTTGTGCGTGTGGGAATCGGTAATTATGGACATACCTTCTTAGAAGGACATGGAGGAATCCTGACTGCAAAAGATAATTATCATGGCATTTATATCAAGCACAATGCTTTTCGTACTGGACCAGTTGCAGCTACTTACTCAGGACAATCGCAAAATCAAATTAGAGTACATAGTAGAACATCCTTTAATAATGTGAAATTAGACGGAGCTTTGGGCTGGGAAAGAAGAGGCTTCGATTATTATGCCGCTTATATTCCGAATATTATCAATGCTCCCGAATCAGCATTTTATAATAGTTGGAATAAATTTAGTTTTATCGGAAATATCAATAACATCAATAAAACTGCCAAAGTAGATTATACATTCAAATCGAATCTTGCTTACCTTACCTCTCGTTTGAAAGCTAATGAATTAGTTTGGAAAGGCGAATTGCAAGGGGTATATCCATTAACAGAACAACTTTCGGCGGTTTTAGATGCGAATGTCATGTTATCGCAACGACAAGATTCAACAACCCTTTACAGAAATCTATACAAATTGCGTCCAACCTTCCAGTTTAAGGCAAATACGTTCTCTGTTACAGCAGGAATCAATGTAGTAAACGACCGTGAAAAAACAACTTTCAACAACAGTTACCTTTATCCAGTCCTGAAAGTAGATGTACAACCCATGGAAGGCATTAAAGTATATGCGGGTTACGAAGGAGACGTTCATGCCAATACTTTAACATCATTACTTTCAGAAAATCAATGGATTGCACGATTTACTCCTTTGAGAAACACTCGTAAATTGGCTGATATATATTTAGGAGGAAGAGCCAATTTAGCCAATGGTTTAACCATTGAAGTAAAAGGAAGTTATGCTTCTTACAAAGATTTTTATGTTTTTACAAACAGTAAAGCAGATAGTAGCCGTTTTGATGTTTTATATTCTGATGATACAACCAAAGTAAGAGTAACCAATGTGTCGGGACAAGTAAGTTATCAAATTCCACAGATTTGGAAAACCAATTTCAAGTTTGATGTAAATATGTACAGCAATTTAGGTAATCTAAAAGAACCTTGGCATTTACCATTTTTCAATGCTACTTGGAACAACACTTTTACGATTCGTGAAAAACTTTATGTTTCTTCAGACTGGTACGTGATTTCAGGTTTGAAAGGAAAAAATGCACAAAGCGACCAAGAAGTAAAGTTGAAGCCCATCATTGATTTGAATTTAAAATTCACTTATTTACTTTCAGACCATTGGGATGTTTTTGTTTCAGCAAACAATATTCTTAATAAAAGTTATCAGCGTTACCTGTATTATCCTACTCAAGCTGTTAATTTTCTTGGAGGAATGTCATATTCTTTCTAAATTCGTAATTATAATACAAGAATGAATCATTATTTTTTTTAATATTTTATGGCAACGGTACAAAATCATATCAAAGAATTACTATTTGAGCAAGACTGTGTAGTAATTCCAGATTTCGGTGGATTTATCACAAACTTTGATGCTGCTAAAATTAATACGGCAGATCAAACTATGATACCGCCCAGAAAATGGTTGGCATTTAATGGATTACTCAAAAATGATGATGGATTACTCAGTAATTATATTGCTCAAAATGAAGGAATTAGTCGTGAAGAGGCTGTTCAAAGAATAAAGTCATTTGTAGAAGATGCTAAAAAAATCATTCGTTTTGACCAAAGTTATCATATCGACGAAGTAGGTACTTTTTCTCAAAATGAAGAAGGTAAGTTACAGTTTCATCCCACTGAGTTCAGTAATTTTTATGCTGAAAGCTTTGGTTTAGAAAACGTGAAACTACATAAACCAGTAGTATCACCAATCGTAAGCGAAATCAAACCCAAGGTACAGGTTACTTCTTCACATACCATTCAGCAAGTATTTTCTACGAATGATAGAAAAAAAATCACCGCAGAAGTTATCCAAGAGTATCCGATGCTAAAAAATGCGATACCCCGTAAAAGAAATCAATTATTGAAGTTTATGGCTGGTATGGTGGGGGCTTCACTTTTGGTAGCTTTTATATTCATGTACGAAAACCCAAAATTGAGTTTAAGTACCTTCAATCCCTTTGAATTTAGCCAAGAACAAAACGATAAACCTAAGCCATCAATCGAACAGGTAGTATCCAATACTCCAGAAGTATTAGAGCAAGCTGTCGTTACACACGAAAAGGAAACCCCTTCGCTAAGTACTCCTGTTGCTACTGAGCCAAAAGCTGAAAAAGTAAATGAAGACCATTTTTTAGTGATTGTTGGAAGTTTTGGATTAAGAGAAAATGCCGATAATCAATTGAAAGAACTTCAAAAAAATGGTTTTGAAGAAGCAAGTATTATTGAGCCAAACAAAGGAGCAAAATTAATAAAAGTATCTGCGGGTAGCTTTAGTACAGAAGCAGAAGCCACAGAAGCATGTTCAGCAATCTCTAAACGCATACATCAGAATACATGGGTTTACAAAATATAGTTATTTTAACAATCAATAAAGCCAATGAACTCCTATAATTTAGAAAATGAAGAAAGAAAAAATAGAACCAATGCCTTTATCCTGACCTTTATCATTAACGCAGCCATGCTTTTTCTCTTTTGGAAAATAACAGTATGGTCTGCCGAAGAGAACCAGAAAAAAGACGAGATACTGGCAGGGGGTGGTTTTATCATGAATTATGGGACTGACAAAGCTGGTAGCGGAAATGTTTATTCAAGGAATAAAGCCAATAAAAGTCCAGAGGTTGTTGATTCAAAACCCTCAGAAGAAATTAAGAAAACTAAAGAGCTAACAGTTCCTGAGCCAGAAGTAAATAAAAACAAACTGACTCCTACCAAAAAAGAAGTGGAACAGCCTTTAATTGCTTCAAACAAGCCAAGTTCAGTTAAATACAAAGAGGTTAAGGAAGTAAAAGTTGATAAAAAAGAAAAGACCAAACCTCTCACTGAAACCAAAAAAGTAGCCAATAAGCCAGCCGCACAACCAGTAATTGATAATTCGGCTTTGTTTCCAGTAAAGAAAGACAATGGTTCAAACGGTTCATCTGGAACAAATAGTAAAGCAGGTGGAGCTTCAGATGGAAACTCGAAAGGTACTGGAAATCAAGGACAACCAGAAGGACGTTCAGTAAGTGACGCAGAATATACTAAAAGACCTCCTGGTGATGGAAGTGGCGGTAATGGTGGAAGTGGAGCAGGTAACGGAAGTTCACATACACTTATCGGCTGGACATGGAATTCAAAACCGGTGGTTGACGATGATTCAAATGATACAGGAGTTATTAGATTTAAAATTAAAATTGACTCAGATGGTGACGTTGTAGATATTTCAGTAATTGAAAGTACAGTTAGTCCAAATGTAATGAGAAAATATAAATCAGCACTCCAAAGAACTAAATTTAGACCAACCACAGGAGATAGAAAAACCGATTATTCCTCTGGAACAGTTACCTTTAGGTTGAATTCAAGATAAAATAGAAAGTGTAAGTCGAAAGATTTACACTTTTTTTTTCGTTCATTTAGTCCTTATCTTTACCATCGAAACAAGAAAATGAGTAAATGACCTACCAAGAAACCATCGAATATCTTTATCAACAATTGCCTGTTTTTCATAGAATTGGAAAAAAAGCTTTCAAGGCAAACTTAAATAATACTTTAGCACTCTGTAATCATCTTGATAATCCACATCATAAATTCAAAAGTATTCATGTAGCTGGCACCAATGGAAAAGGTAGCAGTTCACATTATTTAGCCGCCATATTACAAGCCGCTGGCTATAAAACTGGGCTTTATACTTCACCACATTTAAAGTCTTTTACAGAAAGAATCAAAATAAATGGTAAAGAAATACCTGAAAATCAAGTAGTTGATTTTGTGCAAGAGAATCGCTCTTTTTTAGAAGAATTAAAGCCTTCTTTTTTTGAAATGAGTGTAGCAATGGCTTTCAACTATTTCGCTCAAGAATCCGTCGATATAGCGGTAATAGAAGTAGGTTTAGGGGGGCGTTTAGATTCTACGAATGTCATCACTCCTGAACTCTCACTCATTACCAATATCAGTTTTGACCATACAGACATTTTGGGTGATACTTTATCAAAAATTGCGTTTGAAAAAGCAGGTATTATCAAAAAAGGAGTACCTGTGGTAATTGGAGAAAGACATCTTGAAACTGAAAATGTCTTTATAGAAAAATCAACCTTAGAATCGTCCAAAATATATTTTGCCGAGGATTACTTTCAAGTAAGCAATCATTCTCTACAACAAGATTTTCTTGTACTTGATATTTTAGATTTGGATAAGTATCAAACTTTTACACTCAAATCACAGTTGCTTGGTAATTATCAATTAAAGAATTTATTGGGGGTTCTCAAATCCGTTGATTTATTGAATCAATTAGGTTATTCGATTGATTATAAAGCTATTGAAGCAGGAATTAGTCAAGTAGTTAATCTAACGCAATTAAAAGGTCGTTGGCAAAAACTATCAACCAAGCCTTTAATGATTTGTGATACGGCACACAATATCAGTGGAATAACACAAATTATAGATAATTTATCGAAACTTGAATATCAAAACCTTTGGATGATTTTAGGCTTTGTTTCTGATAAAGATATTTCTGGTGTCTTATCATTATTGCCTAAACATGCACATTACGTATTTTGTCAAGCTCGAATACCACGAGCTTTTGATGCTTGGGAGTTGCAAGCATTGGCTAACACTTTTGGTTTGGTAGGAGAGGTCGTTGTCGATGTAAATGAGGCCATTAATTATGTAGAAACTAAAGTAGGAGAGGAAGACTTGATTTATATTGGAGGAAGTACTTTTGTGGTGGCTGAAATAAATAGATTGTAAATATTTTTCAAATTAATATCAATGGGAAGAAAAAAGTCGTTTAGGATTGAACAAAATAAAATACAAGAGAATGTAATACAAGAAGGAAAACCTCTTTTTACTACAATAAAAAATCAGTGGGGGACAGTATTTTTTAAAAACAACAATCCTATTGTTTTAGAATTAGGCTGTGGTAAAGGAGAGTACACTGTTGGTTTAGCAAAACTTTTTCCTGAAAAGAATTTTATAGGAATTGATATAAAAGGCGATAGAATTGCAGTTGGAAGCGAAAAAGCAACAGAAAGTGGATTAAACAATGTAGCTTTTTTGAGAACTAAGATACATGAATTAGAGAGTTTTTTTGATGAAAATGAAATTGCTGAAATATGGATTACTTTTCCAGACCCTCAAGTATTACAAAGTGGTGAAAGAAGAAGGTTGACCAATCCCCGTTTTTTAGAAATTTATAAGAAAATTTTAAAACAAGATGGTTGTTTACATTTAAAAACAGATTCATCTTCATTTTTTGATTATACACTAAAGACTTTAAATAACTTTGGAGTCAGAGAGCTTACTTATACCACGGATTTGTATAGCTCTTCACTAAATGTCAGACACTATGGTATAAAAACAAGATTTGAAGAAATATTTACAGCTAAAGGTTTTTCGATTAATTATTTATACTGCTTATTTAAACTAAATTCATAGTTTAAATAAGCAGTATAAAAGGAGCTAATTTTTATTAGCTCCTTTTTATTTTAACCACAAGTTCAATTATTTAATTAATTGAGCGAAGTAGTTTACAGTACGAACTAACTGAGATACATAAGACATCTCGTTGTCATACCAAGATACAGTTCTAACCAATTGAGTATCTCCAACAGTTTGAACTTTAGTTTGAGTAGCATCAAATAATGAACCAAATGAAGTACCGATGATATCGCTACTTACGATTTCGTCTTCAGTGTAACCAAAGCTTTCGTTAGCAGCGGCTTTCATAGCCTCATTGATTTCACTTGCAGTAACTTTCTTAGAAAGGACAACAGTAAGCTCAGTTAAAGAACCAGTAAGTGTTGGAACTCTTTGAGCAGAACCATCTAATTTACCTTTTAAGGAAGGAAGTACTAAGCCGATAGCTTTTGCTGCACCAGTAGAGTTTGGTACAATGTTTTCAGCAGCAGCTCTTGCTCTTCTTAAATCTCCTTTAGCGTGAGGAGCATCAAGTGTATTTTGGTCATTTGTATAAGCGTGAACAGTTGTCATCAAACCGTTTACGATTCCAAATTGTTCTTCCAATACTTTAGCCATTGGAGCTAAACAGTTAGTAGTACAAGAAGCACCGCTGATTACTGTTTCAGTTCCGTCAAGAATATCGTGGTTAACGTTAAATACAATTGTCTTTGCATCACCAGTAGCAGGAGCGGAGATAACTACTTTTTTAGCTCCAGCAGTAATGTGTGCAGATGCTTTATCTTTATCAGTGAAAAAACCTGTACATTCTAACACAACATCAACTTCATGTTTTGCCCATGGAATTTGTGCAGGGTCTCTTTGAGCATAAATTGTAACTTCTTCTCCATTTACAGAAATTGTGTTTTCAGTCGAAGTCACCTCAGCATTAAATCTGCCTTGTGCAGAATCATATTTAAGCAAATGAGCTAACACTTTAGGGCTTGTCAAATCATTGATTGCTACAATATCAATGCCTTCCATGTTGTAAATTTGACGATAGACTAAACGTCCGATACGCCCAAAACCGTTGATTGCAACTTTTACCTTTGCCATTTTAAAATAAGGGATAATGATTAATTATATACTACTACACAAAAATACAGGATAAGTAGATAATAAACAAAAAATAAGCGATTATAAAATAAAGTTAACTATATTAGTAATTTTAGTTAGTATAATTAGTAAAAAGCTAAATTTTAAGATATAATTGCTAAAAATAATAGCTATTGTTACTCCTGTTGCTAATATCAACTACTCTCCATACACAAAAAACCTATAACTCGTAAATATTAGATATGAAAATCATTCAGCAAATGAATCTATCAAAAGATAGTATTTGACTCCAAGTAGGACATAATAGAAGCTTAATAAACGAATTGATTAGAATAAAAAGGAGAGAGGCGGCAGATATATTTTATATATTTACTAAATAGCATTAGTAAATATCACTTCATAAATAGAAAACATAGCTATTCTTATCAGAAAGATTAATCAAGCAATTATACGGTAGCTTATGTAGTCATTTAAAAAGTTTACTCAGGAATAAAGTAATTCCATATTGAAAACTGACAAATTGTCGCATAAAAAGATAGCTGTTTTGCCAAATTATATTTTGAGCAGTCTTTAAAATGTCAAATTTTAATAACATAATAACTTAAAAATCAGTTTTTTAACAAATTTTATATAAACTTTTACTTAATAATCTTAATTCATTGCTTATTGATTGAATAGTTTACGATAAAATTCATGTTTTGATATAAATGTATTTACTTTGTATTTTAATTTAAGACAAAAAAGTCGCTTAGTTTAATGGAAGATTTAAAACAAATCATTGAAAATGCTTGGGATAATCCAGCATTAAGAGCATCAGAAGAAACCAAAACTGCTATTGAGACCATAGTTGAAAAAGTAGATAAAGGTGAATTACGTACTGCACACCCAAATGAAGATGGTTCTTGGACAGTAAATGAATGGGTAAAGAAAGCAATTGTTATGTATTTCCCTATTCGTCAAATGCAAGTTCAAGAGGTGGGTATTTTTGAATTTCATGATAAAATGAAACTTAAGAATAATTATGCTTCATTGGGTGTTAGGGTTGTTCCGCCTGCTGTGGCTCGTTATGGAGCTTTTTTAGCAAAAGGAGTAATCATGATGCCATCGTATGTAAATATTGGTGCTTACGTTGATTCTGGTACTATGGTTGACACTTGGGCTACTGTTGGAAGCTGTGCTCAAATTGGTAAAGATGTGCATTTAAGTGGGGGAGTAGGTATTGGTGGAGTATTAGAACCACCTCAAGCAGCTCCAGTAATTATTGAGGACGGAGCATTTATTGGCTCTCGGTGTATTGTAGTTGAAGGAGCTAGAATTGGTAAAAGAGCTGTACTTGGTGCTGGTGTTACTATCACTGGAAGTTCGAAAATTATTGATGTGACAGGTGATGAACCAGTTGAATATATCGGATTTGTTCCTGAGAACAGTGTAGTAATTCCGGGGAGTTTAACCAAAAAATTTGCTGCTGGTGAATACAATGTTCCTTGTGCTTTGATTATTGGAAAAAGAAAAGAAAGTACTGATTTAAAAACTTCATTAAATCAAGCACTCAGAGAAAACAATGTTGTTGTTTAATTGAAATTTTATTAAACAAATAAAGTGAAAAGGCCGAGAATTAATCTCGGCCTTTTTTTGCGTTAATAGGCTCTCTAAGCTCAATTATCAGTGTGAGTAATACAATACCTCATATTATGATTTAGCATCGCTCAGAATGAAAAAGAAATAGAAATGTTATAACTATTAAGTCACGCTAATAGACTGAACAATCATTCTATTAGCGTGACACATATTTTGGTATATATACTTTAAATTATACAAATCTTAGAGTAAGGAGTCTCATTTTAAATTGAGAACTTTGTAATGAATATTAAATACAACAATACTATGATTAACGAACAAGCACCATTACAATTGGGCAAATATAATCGCTTAGAAGTAATAAAAGAGTTAGATTTTGGGATGTACTTAGATGGTTTCGATGGAGAAGAAATTTTGATTCCAAGAGTATATATTCCAGAAGGTACCCAAATAGGACAATTTTTAGATGTCTTTATTTATCGTGATTCCGAAGACAGACTCATTGCAACGACTTTAAAACCATTTGCAACTGTTGGTGAATTTGCTTATTTAAAAGTAAAAGATGTTAGCAAACTTGGCGTCTTTTTGGATTGGGGCTTAATGAAAGATTTGCTCGTTCCATTTGGAGAGCAGCTTAGTAAGATGGGAGTAGGTCGCTCGTATTTAGTTTATATCTATGTTGATGAAGAAACTCAGAGAATTGTTGCTTCCGCAAAAATTGATAAATTCTTACCAAAAGATGAAATACAATTAGAATATAACCAACAAGTAGATATTCTTCCATACGAATATACAGACTTAGGAGTAAAGGTGCTTATAAACAATTGTAAAATAGGAGTGATTTACAAGAATGAAATATTTAAAGATGTAAAATTTGGAGAGTTTACAATTGGATACATAAAGAAAGTTAGAGAAGACGGAAAAATAGATATTTCTTTAGTTAAGCAGGGATTTGACAGAATTGACAATATTAAACAGCAAATTTACAACAAGCTTACAGAAGAAAACGGATTCTTACCTTACACAGACAAGACTGATTCTGAGGTTATTTACGCCAATTTACAAATGTCAAAAAAGGATTTCAAGAAAGGTGTAGGGGGATTATTTAGAGAAGAGAAAATTTTAATCAAATCAGAAGGTATTTACAAGATTAAATAGAACATTTTGATTTAATCTTACAAAAAATACATTTGTAAATAACTCTTTTTAGAGAATCAAAATTATTTTACAAAAATAAACTCTCTTTTTGATTGATTATATTACTGCAAATAATTACATTTGTATATAATAACATTTGTAACATGGACTTGAATAAAAAAATTGAACAAATTATTGTAGATAAAGGACTCTCTCCAAGTTATTTTGCAGACACTATTGGGATTCAGAGAAGTAGTATTTCGCATATTTTATCAGGAAGAAATAAGCCCAGCTTAGATATTATCCAACGTATTTTAAGGGCTTTTCCAGACATCGATAGAGATTGGCTACTCTTTGATACTCCAATTCAGCAGTCAAATTCAACGCTAAATAGTGGTTCGAAGGTGTCCTCTCAATCCATCAATGAGGAGATTATCATTGAAAAAAAAGCCTCAGAATCGCCTAAAATAAGTAAGCCTGAGCAAAGTCCAGTACAGCCAATTATAAGCTCTCCAGCACCCCCACAGAGGCGAAAAATTGAGCGTCCGACTGTTCAAAATCCTTTGCCTTCTGGAAAGCAAATTGAACGAATTGTTATCTTTTATACCGATGGAACTTTCATGGAAAGTAAGCCTATTTAGCGTCCTAAATTGTACAATTCTAATGAAAGTATTTTGAGAGTAGAGTAGGAGCAAGCACTCCTAAATAATAGGAGTAAGAAAAAAGGGTGAGATTTTCTGTTTTTTTTTACTCCTACTCGCTTCAAAAATTGGATTACAGGATATAGTTTGCCTTCACTACATTCATCATTTTAAAAAATGAAATTTCGAAAAAAATAACTATCTACTTTGGTGTTAATTTTTTTATAAAAAAGGGAATAGGAAAAATTACAATGAAGCGATAATTGCTCGCTAAATTAATATATCTCTATTCAATCTATTTTCTCCTATTTTCATAGCTTATTCATACATAAATTTCTTCTCTCCTGATAGGTTTATACAAATAGGCAATTAACAAAACCACACTCCTAATTAAAGACAAGTGTCTGTAAATCAGCCATTTAAAACCTACTGTTCCACGTGAATATGTAACTTACTGAAAATAAGGCACTTACGTAAATAAAAATAAGTTTCATCCGTGAAACAATTTCACAATCTGAATCAATACAATTTATATAGATAGTTTTATGTAATTTTGTGTAATCTTTAATTTAAAAATCAACCATGCAATCTATCGACTCGCTCAATCAAGTGTCTGAGTTTCATCACACTTTTAAAGCTCCTGTACTTGAAACCCCACAAATTCCATCATCTGAACGCTGCAAACTAAGAGTGAACTTAATTGCAGAAGAACTTAAAGAATTACAAGCTGCCATTGAAGCCAATGATATTGTAGAAATTGCTGATGCTCTTTGTGATATTCAGTATGTACTCTCTGGTGCAGTACTTGAATTCGGCTTAGGTAATAAGTTTGTATCGCTTTTTAACGAAGTACATCGTTCTAATATGTCGAAAGCCTGTGCAAGCTATGAAGAGGCAGAAGCGACGGTAAATCATTATTTAGCTAAAGATGGAACTGAGGCACAAATCGTGAAAGATGGTGATAAGTATTTAGTGTATAGAATTTCTGATAACAAAGTTTTGAAATCCATCGGATACTCACCAGCGGATTTGAAAAGTATCATTCTTTCATAAAAATGTCAGCATCTGGGCAATTTTTGCTGAATTATTTTGCTCATAATCGCTCAGATGCTTTACTCATTTGATTTTATTCAATTCTCACTGACTTCACAATTGATTTCTTCATAAAATGAATTAATTCAACGTTCTTCTTTTCAGATACTTATCTCTTCTATATTCATCAATTAATAGCTATAAATACACACGTAAATCTAAAAAATAAATGTTGTATAATTTACATTATGTTAAATAAAACATTTTAATATCAAAACACTCATCAAATAGCATAAAAAAAGCCTTGAACTAAAACGTTCAAGGCTTTTGAATATAGAATTATGAAAATTTTAATTATTCTCCTAAAGCTTTCAATTTATCTTCCATTTTCAAGATTTGATACAAACTTCTTAAGCTTGCTTTCAAATCATCTTCTTGCTTGATTGAATAAGCTTTCTCGAAATATGGTAAAGCTTCTTTGAATTTTTTCTCAGCTAATTCCTCTACTTTCTTTCCTTCTGTCTTATAAGTATTCATGTCCATTGAATCAACTTGTTTTTTGATTTCAACAGCCTCGTTAAAGTTCATTACTCCTAAGTTGAAGTTTACATCGTAGTTGTTAGGATCTAATTCTAAAGATTTAACATAATATCCTAATGCTGATGCTTTTGCTGCTTTTTGTTTTGCTTCTGCTTCTGCTAACTTTTTCTTTAAGTCTTCTACATTTACACCGTTTGATGCTTGTTTCGCTGCTTCTTCGTTCAATTTAGCTAATTCAGCTTTTTGTTCATCTTGTGAAGCTTTTACTTGTGCTAATGATTTTTTTGAAGCCGTTGCAGTTTTAGGGTCTTTCTTGATTTTATCAGACAAACGTTTGATTTCTTCGTCGAAAGCAGCTACTTTATCTTTTTGTGCTTGAATCTTTTTATTGATAAGGTCAACACTGTTATCTGTAATCGACTCTTTCAAAGAACGGATTTCTGGAGCAAATTCTTGAGCTTTGTTTTCATATAAAATACCTAAGTTCAAGATTTCTTGTGGGCTACTTGTTCCTTTAGCAATGGCTGTTTCTAATTCTTTAATCGCTAAATCTACTTTTTTGAAAGCCAACAACATATTGATTTTTTCTGATTTCAAATCTTTGTTGTTTGGATGTAATGCAATACCTTTCTCGATAGTAGCCAATGCTTTTTCTTCGTTGTTTTCAGCTCTGTAAATCTGAGCAAGTGCATACACAATCGCAGGGTCTTTACCACCTAAATCAATGAATTTTTCAAAACCTAATTTTGCCGAAGCATCATCTTTAGCCAATTGACCAATTACGCCTGTGTACATGGCAGCCGTAGTATCTTTTGGACTAATTTCAGAAGCCATTTTCAAATCTTTCACAGCACCAGAGAAATCTTTAGCTTGATACTTCACAATACCAGCGTTCATGAAAGCACTAAAAGTTTTTTGTCCTTCTTGTTCTGGTTTTCCGTCTTTACCTACTGTTAATAAAAGGTATTTTTTTGCCAAAGAAGCCACTCCCCCATCTTTTGCATCAAGAGCAATCGCTTTTTTGAAGAATTCAACCGCTTTATAGGCAGCTAAAGGTTCAGTTTTTGTCAATACAGAATCCTGAGAATTAGCAAGATCTAAGTAAGCTTCTCCACGAACTAACCAAGTTTTTGCTTTAATAGAGTCTTTTTTAAGAACTGCTGCATCGGCTTTCTTAACGGCTTCGGAAATCGTTTTGCGATTTGCCTCTATCATCAATTTGTCCATTTGCTGGGCGTTCGCTGCTCCTGCTGTCATCAGTATTGCAAAAAGAGCAAGTGTGATTTTTTTCATTGTTTTGATTGGGAATGGTTACGATTTATTTAATTGAAAGAAAGTAGAACCGCATCAGCGATACGATTCTACAAAAACACTATATTTAATTTGTATTATTCTTGTGTTGGAATTTCTTCACCTGAAGTTGAAGTCATATCTTCAATCGGAGTAACTGTTACTGCTTCTTCTTCTGGGTCTTTTACAATTTTAGTTACCGAAGAAATTTCATCAGATTCGTTTTTCAAACGAATTAATTTTACTCCTTGTGTATTTCTTCCCATTACACGTAAATCGGCAACGGCAATTCTAATTAAAATACCAGATTTAGTAATAATCATTAAGTCATTACTGTCTGTTACTTCTTTGATTGCCACCAAGTTACCTGTTTTCTCGGTTAAGTTAAGTGTCTTCACTCCTTTTCCGCCACGGTTGGTCAAGCGATAATCTTCAACATCTGAGCGTTTACCAAAACCTTTTTCTGAAACTACTAATAATTGTTGTGTTTCAGGGTTTTCGATACAAACCATACCGATTGCCTTTTCAGAAGTAAGGGTTTCGTCAAGCCAAATACCCTTCACCCCTGCTGCAGAACGACCCATCGGGCGAACACGTGATTCTTCAAAACGAACCGAACGTCCAGTATTTGTCGCAATAATAATATGATTATTACCATTTGTCAAAGCAACATCCAATAATCTATCATTTTCACGAATAGTAATGGCAATAATACCATTCTGGCGTGGACGAGAGTAAGCCTCTAAAGTTGTCTTCTTGATAGTTCCATCCTCAGTACACATCACAATAAAGTTATTGTTGATATAGTCTGGGTCTGTAAGTGACTTCACATTAATTACGGCACGGATTGAATCCCCGCTCTCAATGTTCATCAAGTTTTGAATTGGTCTTCCCTTAGCTGTTTTTTGTCCTTCTGGTACAGCATAAACTCTTAACCAGAAACATTTTCCACTTTCAGTAAAGAATAACAACCAGTTGTGCATGGTTGCAGTAAATAGGTGTTCTGTATAGTCGCTATCTTTTGTAGCAACTGCACGAGAACCTACTCCTCCCCTTCCTTGAGCTTTGTATTCGCTAATTGGAGTACGCTTGATGTATCCTTGATTAGAAACTGTTATTAACATTTCCTCATCGGCAATCATATCTTCAATCGAGAATTCATCATCTGTCATGTTGATTTGAGTACGACGAGCATCGCCATAACGTTCTTTGATTTCTTTTAATTCATCTTTGATAATTTGTAACTGACGTTCTGGTCTGTTCAAAATATCTTGTAAATCATCCATCAAACGTTTAATCTCTTCATATTCAGCAATAATTTTATCACGCTCCATACCAGTAAGGCGTTGAAGACGCATTTCAAGAATTGCTTTTGACTGAATTTCAGAAAGATTAAATTGCTCCATCAAACCTATTTGAGCCGTATGTGGGTCACGTGATTCACGGATAAGTTTAATAACTGCATCTAAATTATCTAATGCAATAATGAAGCCTTCTAAAATATGAGCTCTTTTTTGAGCTTCACGTAAATCATACTGAGTACGACGTACCACTACTTCGTTTCTGTGTTCAACGAAATAATGAATCAAATCCTTCAGGGTAAGCGTGTAAGGACGACCTTTTACTAAACAAACATTATTTACAGAGAATGAAGACTGTAAAGCCGTTTGCTTATAAAGGTTATTCAAAACCACATTTGGTACTGCATCTCTTTTCAAATCGAAAACGATACGCATACCATCACGGTCAGATTCATCTCTAATTTCTGAAATACCTTCAATTTTTTTCTCATTTACCAAATCAGCACATTGTTTAATCAATGATGCTTTATTGACCATGTATGGAATTTCAGAAACAACGATTTGTTCTTTACCTGTTTTAGTTGTTTCAAAATTAGCATTTCCACGCACTACGATTCTCCCACGACCAGTAGCGAAAGCATTTTTGATACCCGAAATACCATAAATAGTACCGCCAGTAGGGAAATCTGGTGCTTTGATGTATTGCATCAAACCTTCAACAGTTATATCTCTGTCGTCGATAAAGGCAATAATACCATCAACTACTTCTGATAAA
Source organism: Arcicella rigui (assembly GCF_034929435.1). Lineage (NCBI taxonomy): Bacteria > Pseudomonadati > Bacteroidota > Cytophagia > Cytophagales > Flectobacillaceae > Arcicella > Arcicella rigui. Next base: position 152,721 of record NZ_JAYFUM010000003.1, on the reverse strand, counting down.
TTGTGTGGTGCCATATTGGTAGCCATACCCACAGCAATACCCGAAGTACCATTCAATAAAAGGTTGGGAATTTTAGAAGGAAGAACTGTTGGTTCTTGAAGAGAATCGTCAAAATTGTTCTGGAAATCAACAGTATCTTTGTTTAAGTCGCCTAAGAGTTCTTCGGCAATACGTTTTAAACGAGCCTCTGTATAACGCATTGCTGCTGGAGAGTCGCCATCAACCGAACCAAAGTTACCTTGCCCATCCACTAATGGATACCTCAATGACCACTCTTGTGCCATTCTTACCATCGTATCATAAACTGAGGCATCACCATGTGGGTGAAATTTCCCCATCACTTCTCCAACAATACGGGCTGATTTTTTATAGGCTTTGTTGTAATTTACCCCTAATTCATCCATTCCAAAAAGTACTCGGCGGTGAACAGGTTTTAATCCATCACGGACATCTGGTAAGGCACGAGATACGATAACTGACATTGAATAATCAATGTATGCTCCTCGCATTTCGTCCTCAATGTTAATTGAAATAATGTTACTATGTTGTTCCGACATATAGATAAGATTTGGTTGAAGGGACTAAAGTACCTCGATGCTGATTTAATTTGAAAAATTCATCATCAGATACTACGAAAAGTACCCTTTAAATGCCATTTTATACAAATTTCGTGAAATTTTAATGGTTTTGCAAATTTGAAAGGTATCAGTATAGGAGCTTTATGAAGAACATTTTTAAAGCAAAAAATAATAACTTTCCTAAGTAATCTAAAAATGAGATTTTAGTGAATTTATTGTTACGTTTCCCAAGAAATTGTTTTTTATTTTATTCTCTCAACGGCATCCATAAGTCAGAACTTCTTTCGTAGTTTTGTTAAAAATCTATTTATTATGCGTACTTCTTTGCTCAATACTATCAAATCTCTATTTTGTGGAAGTCTTATTTGTCTTTCTACTTTCTTAATAGTATTTTCTGTAAATGCTTTTCAAAAAGCTGACAGAAATTTTCAACAATCTCCTGCTATTCCAGTCGTTAGTAGTAAAAACATTCCTAAAAATGTTTTGATGGTTTTACAGTATGTAAGAGAAAACGACGCCCCGCCCCAAGGATATGTTGGTGGGCGAAAATTTGGCAATTATGAAGGCATTCTTCCAAAAAAAGACGCCAGAGGAATGAAAATCTATTACAAAGAGTGGGATACCAACCCAAAAATTCAAGGTAAAAACAGAGGAGCAGAAAGATTAGTAACCAGCTCAGACAAAAAAGCTTATTATACACAAAATCACTATCAATCTTTCGTCGAAATCAAATAAAGCAATGGCAAATTATATTCTTTTAAAAGATACTTCAACATTTAAACCTACACAAAAAACGTTAGTAGCCCTGATTGATGGCGAACTTACACAAACTACTGAACAATTTTTTGAGAAGATTGCTGAAAGTATTCGTTTCCCAGAGTACTTCGGACATAATTTGGATTCATTTGATGAATTAATCAACGACCTCGACTGGCTTGATGAAAATGATATAAAAATTATTTTTAAAAATTATGATAATTTTTTGGCAGAAGAAAATGATGAAATAAGAGAAATTATTCTGACTGTACTCGATGACGCAGCCGAAGAATGGAAAAGAAACGACAATACCAAAATCCTGAATATATATATTGAACCATCCGAATTGGCACAAGAAGATTTAGAAACTTTAGGAATTAGTTATATCGACTAAGCCCTGAATGTAACTTTAAATACTTTAGGGAAAAATGTACAAGCTAATGGGTTAAATGTACATTTACTGCTGTGTAGAGATGCTGTAATTTTGTAATATCAAACTTAACAACAATAACACAATGCAAATCAAAAGAAGTGCTTCTGCTCAATGGATTGGAGCTGGCAAAGACGGAAAAGGTACATTAACAAGTCCAAGTGGTGTTTTAAGTAACACTCAATATTCATTCAATACTCGTTTTGAAGACGGTATCGGAACAAACCCAGAAGAATTAGTAGCGGCTGCACATGCTGGTTGTTTCTCGATGCAATTAGCGTTTAATTTACAAGGTGCTGGATTTGTAGCGGATGTAATTGATACAAATTCACAAGTAATTTTAGAAAATGGTGCAATCAACACTATCAAATTGACAACTTCAGTAAAAGCCGCAGGTTTAACTCAAGAAAAATTTGAAGAATTGGTGAATCATGCCAAAGTAAATTGTCCAATCTCTAAACTATTCAATGCTAACATTACTTTAGAAGCTACATTATTGTAGTAATCAAAAATCCCCAATTTGTTAAGTACAAATTGGGGATTTTTGATTACTATATTTTCAGTTCTCTACTTTTAACTTTTGAGAAGATTCTCGAACTACCAATTGTGTTTTTAGAATTTTCACTTCTGGTTTAAAAAAGCCTTTTGTATCTTCTATCTGATTAACCAAAATTGAAGTTGCCAGTTTGCCAATATCTAATGTGGGCTGTGCAACACTGGTAAGCGTTGGCGTAATAATGGTACAAATGGGTTCATTATTAAAACTAACAACCGCTACTTCTTCTGGAATTTTGATATTACGAGCCTTCAAAGCAGACATCGCTCCTACTGCCAGTCTATCACTTACCACAATCAAACCATCAGGACGATTTTCTAAATTGATTAAGTAATTGGTGATTTCAATCGCTCTTTCTAAATTATACTCTCCATGAACAATTAAAGATTCGTCTATTTGGTAACCAAACTCCTTTAAAGCCAATGTATAACCTTCTAATCTTTGGTTGCTAACCGTAACACTATGTGGCCCAGCCAAAAAAGCTATTCTTTTACAACCATTATCAATCAAATGTTTGGTAGCTTCATAAGCCGCCCCTACATTATCAACCATTACTTTTGATACATCCATTTCGGCTGCATCTCTATCAAAAAAAACTAAAGGTATTCCTTTTCGTTGTAGTCTTTTTAGGTGGTCTAAATCAACCGTTTCTTGCGAAAGTGAAATAACAAAACCTTCAACTTGCCCACGAGAAAGGTTTTGAACGTTTGTTAATTCTCTTTGATACAATTCACTGGTTTGTGTAAGTAACAAACTGTAACCTCGTTCATTGGCCTCTTCCTCAATTCCTTTAATAACTGATGCAAAAAAATGATAGGCCAAGTCTGGCACAATTACACCAATGGTTTTGGTTCTACTTTTCACCAAACTGGTAGCCAAAATATTGGGTTGATAGTCCCATTCTTTGGCTAATTGAAGTACTGCCTGTCGAGTTTCTGGTTTAATCTCAGGCATATCACGCAAGGCACGAGAAATTGTTGCCACCGAAACGTTTAGATGGCGAGCTAAATCTTTAATCGTCACTTGATGTGCCATAAAATTTTATCCTTTCAAAGTTACTTTTGCTCTTGTGCAAACCCCACCGATTGGAGGGTTAAATTTTGATACTGAAACTTCAACTGCTTCAACATTTGGATAACGCTGACGAACACTTGAAATAATTAGTTGTGCAATATGTTCTAATAATTTTGCCTTGATTTTCATTACTCCAGCAATGATTTCGTACAAATCACCGTAATTAACGGTATCGCTGAGTTTATCATTTTCGGCGGCGTCTGAAAAATCAGTAGTGACAGAAATATCTATCTGATAACGATTCCCTATTCTTTGCTCTTCGGCATAAACACCGTGATAAGCAAAAAATTCAATGCCTTCTAAGGCAATTATTCCCATTTTCTTTTTTTTAATGCTATAAAATAATTCAGTACTCTATTAGAAAGAATCAAAGAAAGAACCTCCTGTATTTGAAATTCCTCCTTGGTAATCTTTTCCAAAATCTTCCATTACCGAAGAAACAGTTGGTAATCCATCGTCTTTGGGTGTTTTACGAATTTTTGGTTTTACAGCTTTCATTTCTTTAACCAATTCTTCTACTTTGGTATTTTTCGGAACTTCAGGTACTGCTTGCTGTGCTAAAATTTTATGAACTTGTGGAAGTTCCATATTTTCATCATCAAAATCATTTGCTGGTTCAAAGTCTATTTCTGTTTCACCAGAAATTTCTTGTTCAAAAAATGATAGATTAGCATTTGCTTTTACCTCCGCTTTTTCAGTTGGAGGAGTAAACTCAACAACAGGCGAAGCTACAACAGGAATTTGTGTTTTAGGTAAAGTTTCTGTAAAATCAAGAACTGGCTTCTGAATTTTATTTTCTACAACTTCCTTAGTAGGTACTTCGGTGTTTTTACTGCCTACTCTTTCTTCAAACTTAGCAACTTTCTCTAATGTTTCGTTAGCAAATCTTTTTAGTTCAACCACTAAAAATTCTTTATAACGTTCCATTGATTTGAAATCACGTTCATAATTTTTAAGCTCATTATTAGCTTCTTCAATCATGAACTTTGCTTTATTTTCAGCATCCGAAACCAACATATTTGCTTTTTTACGAGCTTCGTTCAAGATTTCCTCCGCTTCGCTACGAGCTTTGTTTTTTATATTTTCAGCTTCAATAAAAGCCTTAGAGTTCATCTGTTCTTTGGCTTCTTCCGCTACTTTTATCGTTTTGAAAAGACCTGCCTCAACTTCTTTCATTTTGGCAATTTCACGTTCGGCAGTATCAATTCTTTGTTTCGACTGACGCACTTCTTCGCCTACTCGCTCCCACTCTTGCGAAAGTGACAATAAAAAAGCATCCACCGATTCAGTATCGTATCCTCGAAAACTTTTATCAAAAGTATGTTGTCTTATTTCAAGTGGAGTAATTCTCATGGTATGTATGGATTATTCAGGGTGATTTTAATAAAATTATACTTTTACATTCCAAAGAGCTATTTGCTTATCATCGGATGCAGAAATTAATTGGTTTTGATAATTATTCCATAAAAGTTTATTTACAGAAGTACCGTGTCCGGCGTGTCTGGCTCTGTCAATTACTTTCAATAGTTTAAAACGATTGGCATCCCAAACTTTTATAGACTTATCCATGCTACAAGTAGCGAATAAACTTTTGTCGGGACTATACACGATGTCGTTAATAGCAAACAAATGAGCCACAATGTCTTCTTGCAAAGAATATTTTTCTTCAACATTCCAAATTTTCAAATGTGCATCTCTACCACTTGTAAGCAAATACTGGCTATCAGGAGAGTAACATACTGTAAAGATAGAGTTGGAATGTGCCTCAATTACTTTTTTTAACGAAAAATCGTACAAATCAAATATTTTGAAGGTATAATCGCTATATCCAACGGCAAATTCTTGATACTTTTCGTTAATACTGATACTTCTCACACTTTTATCAGAAGCTTTCAAATGTTTTTTTACACTAAAAGTATCAACATCCATCACTACAATAATGCCATCAGACAAACCAATAAAAGCATTATTTTGATGAATTTTTATATCAAAAATAGAAGCAGAAGTAATCTTAATAGATTTTATTTCTTTTTTTAATTCTACATCAATAAGATGAATTCCATCAAAATTTTGCCCGACCCAAAGTTGATTTCTACTCGTGTCATAACAAATTGCATAAATTGACGCAGGAACTTGAGCGATGAGTTCTCCTAAATCTGGTGCTTTCAAATTCCAGCGAACTACCAAGCCATCGCCACCCGCTGAAAAAAATTGTGTAGGTTCTACACTACTCTCAAGTGCATAAACACAATCACGATGCCCTGAAAATGTATCTATTTTCTCGACTTGCATAAGTAGTATCTAAAATTTTAAATATTTATTTAAGCAAAATTAGTTTATTTTGTGTCCAATGACAACAATCGTAAGCCATACAGCCGTCCTAAGACTTGTATAGCTTTGAATTACAGGACAGTTAAATGGCAATAATTTTTTGTAAAAACATTTCTAATAAAAGTATTGTAAGCCTTTGGAAAATCGAAGAAACTTCAGCGTTCTATCTGGAGTACCTCGGAATTGCAGAAGAAGACTTATTAAAGATTTCAGGCGTTACTCATCCAGTGAAACAATTAGAATGGCTCGCAAGTAGAACTTGTGCCAAATTCACGATGCAACAATTCGGTTTAACTTTTCATGGAATTGGGAAAGATGAACAGAAAAATCCTTTCTTACACAAACACGACGCTTTTATTTCTCTTTCACACACTAATGAGTATGCGGCAGTAATTGTAAATTTAAAAGACGATGTTGGTTGTGACATTGAAAAGATTTCTGACAAACTTCTGAGAGTAGCCCATAAGTATTTGTCGGAAAATGAATTACAATTTGCCCAAAACGACCTCCAAAAACTATGTATTCTGTGGTGTGCTAAAGAAAGTTTATACAAATGGTATGGCAAAAAGAATCTTTCCTTTAAAGATAATATTTACATCGAACCATTTGAAGAAAAACCATTCAAACTAAAAGGAGAAATATTTATTGAAGGAAAACTAAAGACTGAACACGAGCTTTTGGTTTTCTATCAAGATGATTTTGTTTTCACAACTACTAATTGAATTACTTCATCATTTCCTTCAAAACTCTTTCTATTTCCTGAACCTTATCGTCGTCGCCTACTTTTTCAAAAGCTAAAGTTAGGTTTCGGAGTACTCTTCTGATAATGTCCAAGTTTGAGCAAGGTTGATAAAAAATTTCATTGGAAGGAATATTCAATTGTGTGATGTAATTGTCGATGTCAACTTTACTAAACACCAAACCACGATTGAAAACATTGATATAAAACTGCATTTGTTCAGACTTGTAAGTAAGTATAAACAAATTTGGCAGATTTACGCCCCAAATTGGCATATTTAGTTTTTGAGCAATCAGTAAGTAAATAACACACAATGAAATGGGATTCCCTTTCTTAGATTCTAACACCACATTCAACATCGAATTTGAGGCAGAGTGAAAGTGTTTGGTATTCGCACCAAATTTTAGTTTACCAAAAATTACTGAATTTAGGGTTTTGATTTGGTCCATTGGGTGCATATTGTCCCGAAATTCCGTCCAAATATCAATATAAATTTGATGTAAATCTTGTTTAATCTTTTCTAAAGAAAGTTCTGGATATTGGTAAGTGGCAATTGCCCACATCCCTTCCAATAAATCCTCCGCACCTTTTTGTTTCCAATCTAAAAGTCTTTGTACAAAAGCTTCGTATTGCAAATCATGGATTAAATCTTCTATTTTCTTTTGAGCAAGCGGACTTAAAGAAGATTCTTCCCAACGATCTTCTAAATAAGGAATCACACTTCCACCCAGTGACCTAATTTTAGACTCAACAAGGTTTAAAATTTCACTATCATCATCTTCGAGCAGAGACACCAAAGCTTTAATTTCTGATTGTTTCATGTTGTCACGTTTAATTTTATTGAAAAATAACATAACTTATGCAAAAGTACAAATTTCGTTAAAAGCTTATTTTAGTCTTAAATCACTTCGATAAAAAGGATTTATATATTTTTTGTTTTAGAATGGCTTTATGCTAAATTTGTTTTTCACAACCTCATTATTATTCAAATAAAGTTTTTTTATTTCATTTGTATAATATGACATTAAACTCCCCTTTACTGGGTTCACTCCAAAATATGAAAATTTTAGTAACAGGCGGTGCAGGCTTTATTGGGTCACACACAGTAGTTGAACTTCACAATGCTGGATACGAGACAGTACTCGTTGACAATTTTTCTAACTCTGAAAAAAGTGCTATCACTGGTATCGAAACTATCATCGGGCAATCAGTTACTTTGTATGAAGGTGATATTTCTGAAGCCGCAACTTGGGACACTTTATTCACAGAACAAAAAATTGACGGAATTATTCACTTTGCAGCCAACAAAGCCGTTGGAGAGTCAGTAGCAAATCCGCTAAAGTATTACAAAAACAATATTTCAGCAACGGTTTTGATGTTGCAAAAAATGCTGGAATATGGAGTAAATAATTTAGTGTTTTCGTCTTCATGTACAGTTTACGGACAGCCAGACTCTTTACCAGTAACCGAAAACTCGGCTGTACAACCTGCTATGTCTCCTTACGGAAATACCAAACAAGTTTGCGAAGAAATCATTAAAGATACAGTAAATAGTGAAAAGAATTTTCATGCTATTTCATTGAGATACTTTAATCCAATTGGTGCTCATGATAGTGTATTGATTGGCGAATTACCTTTGGGCGTTCCTGCCAATCTTGTTCCTTTCCTTACGCAAAGTGTTGCAGGTTTGAGAGGGCCATTAGCTGTATTTGGAAACGATTACCCAACACCAGACGGCACTGCGATTCGTGATTATATTCACGTAGTTGACTTAGCCAAAGCACACGTTTCTGCACTTGATTTATTATTGAAACAAGCTGAAGGAAAATATTATGATTTCTTCAATATCGGAACTGGTCAAGGAAGTTCAGTATTAGATGTCATTAACGCATTTGAAGAAGCAACTGGCTTGAAAGTTGATTATAGTATTCAACCAAGAAGAGACGGAGACGTAGTTGCCGTTTATGCTGATTGTACAAAATCTAATGAAGTATTGGGCTGGAAAGCTGAAAAAACGCTTACAGAGGCTTTAGGCGATGCTTGGAATTGGCAAAAAGTATTAGTAGAAAAAAGTAAGTAAAATATTACATAAAACTCCAGAGACGCAATGAAGAAACTACTTATTACAGGCGGAGCAGGATTCATAGGCTCGCACGTTGTCAGACTATTTGTTACTAAATATCCTGATTATCAGATTTTCAATTTGGATAAATTAACGTATGCTGGCAATTTGGCTAATTTGAGCGATATTGAGAATGAGCCTAATTATACCTTTGTCAAAGGAGATATTGTCGATGCTGATTTCATCAACCAACTCTTTGAAAAACACCAATTTGATGGCGTCATTCACTTAGCCGCTGAGTCACATGTCGATAGGTCAATTACTGAACCAATGGCTTTCGTCATGACTAATGTCGTAGGTACTTGCAACCTCCTTAATGCTGCCAAAAATACTTGGAAAGAAGCAGGATATGAAGGAAAAAGATTTTATCATGTCTCTACTGATGAAGTATATGGTGAATTACATAATCCAGAAGATTTCTTTACGGAAACTACTCCTTATGACCCTCGCTCGCCATACTCTGCGTCTAAGGCTTCATCTGACCACTTTGTAAGAGCTTATGGTAATACTTATAAATTACCCATTGTTGTCACTAACTGCTCGAATAACTACGGCCCCAATCATTTCCCAGAGAAATTATTGCCTTTAATGATTCATAATATCTTACACAATAAACCTCTCCCTGTTTATGGAAAAGGTGAAAATGTAAGAGACTGGTTGTTTGTCGTTGACCATGCAAGAGCTATTGATACGGTTTTCCATAATGGTGTTCTCGGCGAAACTTACAATATCGGTGGATTTAACGAATGGAAAAATATTGACATCGTTAAATTAGTTTGTAAAACCATGGACAGCAAACTCGGAAGACCTGAAGGTACTTCGGAGCAACTCATTACTTATGTCACTGACCGTGCTGGACATGACCTTAGATATGCTATCGACGCTACCAAAATCATGAATGAATTGGGCTGGAAACCTTCTTTACAATTTGAAGAAGGGCTTGAGAAAACTGTCGATTGGTTTTTGAATAACCAAGAATGGCTCGATAATGTCACTTCTGGGAACTATCAGAAATATTACGATTCAATGTATTCAAACCGATAAGAAATCATGAAAGGAATTATTCTTGCTGGTGGGTCTGGTACTCGACTTCATCCACTTACTCTTGCTGTTAGTAAACAATTAATGCCTGTTTACGATAAACCAATGATTTACTATCCCCTCTCAATTCTCATGTTGGCAGGTATTAGTGAAATCTTAATTATTTCTACTCCACACGATTTACCTCATTTCAAAAAACTTTTGGGAGATGGTTCACAAGTGGGTTGTAGATTTGAATATGCAGAACAGCCTCTACCCAATGGTTTAGCTCAGGCTTTTGTCATTGGGGAAGAATTCATCGGAGATGATAAAGTAGCTTTAGTATTAGGAGATAATATCTTTTATGGAAGTGGGTTAAGCAAATTGCTACAAGCAAACAACGACCCAGAAGGTGGTGTAGTGTATGCTTACCAAGTACACGACCCTGAAAGATATGGCGTAGTAGAGTTTGACGATGATTTTAATGTACTTTCTATTGAAGAAAAACCAGTAGAACCAAAATCAAATTATGCAGTTCCTGGTTTGTATTTCTATGACAACTCAGTCGTTGAAATTGCCAAAAATATCGCTCCTTCGCCAAGAGGTGAATATGAAATCACAGACGTAAACAAAGAGTACTTGAAACAAGGAAAATTGAAAGTAGGTGTGTTGAACAGAGGAACAGCTTGGTTAGATACTGGAACGTTTGTTTCATTGATGCAAGCAGGACAATTTGTACAAGTCATTGAAGAAAGACAAGGTCTAAAAGTAGGTTGTATTGAAGAAGTAGCTTACAGAATGGGGTTCATTGATGAACAGCAACTCAGAAAAGTAGCTGAACCGCTTGTCAAAAGTGGATATGGAAAATATCTCTTGGGATTATTGAAGTGATTAGTTAATAGTGATTGGTGATTAGAATTTCAAATTATTGATTACTTAATCAATGTAACTCTATAAACAAAAAAGGTATTGTTCAAATTTGAACAATACCTTTTTTGTTTTACTCAAGCGTAAGTGTTTGATTTTTAGGATATTTTACACTGTACTTTAAAATATGCTTTTTCTCTTGCTTTGCTGGTAGTTGGTATTTCCAAGTAAGTATTTTACTTTCTTCGTCCAAGGTAGCATCTTTGTACTCTTGTTCATTTACGCTGATTTCTTTGGTTGTTGAAATCGGGAATTGGTCCTGAATAACGATATTGATACTTTGTTGTTTATTGTTCCTAACACTAATTTCAAAACCTCTATTTTCTGTTTTATAATTACTCAAAAATTGTTTACCACTAAACTCTTTTAGTCTTTTGCGTTCAACAACAATCGCTTTATCTCTCCCCAAAGAAATATTCAGTGTATCGCCTGCATTACGAACATCTAAGATAGACTTTCCTAAATATGCTCCTTCTAAATAAATATTCACCTCACCTTCCAATAAATTAAGATCTTGCCAATCTATTAACTTAGCTGTTAGAAAAGCATCTTTCTCTAATTTTGGAACAGCAAAGTATTCGTACAAAGCTGGAACAGATTGATTTTTAATATCTACACTATATACTTTCCCATCATTTAAAATCGTATAAGGAACTTCAATTTCAAAAGTTAGCGTTGTCGGTTGATACTTTTCTTTTACTTCTAAAGGAGGAGCTGCCATACTCCAAACTGCTTTTTTATTTCTTTCACCATAACCTACAACTACTACTTCTTGAAGAGCTTGATAATTCTCCTCTAAAGCTACGTTTATCGTTTTATTATTAATAGGCACTTCTTGCTTTTTATAACCAACAAAGTTGAAAACTAAAAACTGTGCATTTTCTGGAATTTTCAAATGATAATTTCCTTCAGAGTCCGTTGAAGCACCAATGGTAGTACCTTTTACATTAATCATCACACCGGGCAAAGGTAAATCTGTACCCTTTTCTGTTACTTTACCTGACACTTCGTTGCCATCAAAAATCATTGGTGCACTAAAAGCCAGCGTTTTAGTCTGTACTAAACTCAAATACCAAGGTTCTAAATTAGGAGCTACTCCACTTTCTGTTGGGTCTCCGTTTGAAATTGTTAATTTTACATCTTTCCAATCTTCTCCAGAACTTTGATAAACATTGGCTTTCAGTGATAAATCTATCGGGTTACTAATGTCTTTTACTCTTAAATCATAAGTAGCAAACCAGCCTGCATTCTTGACAAAATAGCTAAGGTCGAAAGAAGCATTAGCTATTTCTTTAGCTGAAACGGTTACCAAGATATCACTGGTCGCAAAGGAAGTGTTATTATTTAAAGCTCCTAACTGATTATCAATTGCGTGAATACTGCTATCTATTTTTTGAATATTCTTTTCATACTCAATTTGTTTTATCAATACTTCCGAAAGCCTACTTCTCTGAAAATCAACCGCTTCTTTTAAATCGGCTGTTTTTACCCCTGTGTTAATGCCACCAATTGATTGATTTTTCGTAAGCATAGTTTCTTCATTTTTGAAAACAGCCAGCATACTTTTTTCTACTCTTAATTTTACTATTAGATTTACTTGTTGGTTTTCCAAAGTTGAAGTCTCTTCTCTCCTTTTTTGCTCGTTCAGAAAATTAGTTTGATGAATCACCGACAAAATGGTAAAATTACCGAAGCCTTTTACTTGAATACTTTGTACATCAATGTTGGGGGAAATTCCTGAAAAAACTAATTCTGTTTTTCCAGCTTGTAGCGTCGCTTTTGCCTTTCGACTTACTTGAGCTCCATTGGTGAAAACTGTAACTTGCTCAATTTTAGAGCTAATCGTTTGTTTTTGTTGTTTAATTTGTGTGAAACCAGTCTGCACAAAAAAAATTAGGCTGAATAGACAGAGGACAATGTTTTGTTTCATTGTATAGTTATTGGGTTTAAAATAATTAGGCTTGTATTAAGAAGAAATTAGTAAATAGTAATTGGTGATTAGTGTTAAAATTTTCAAAAAAGATTAACCATTTACGATAAATAAAAAGATGTAATATACTAATATACAAAACAATATTTTCTCCATAATGAGTATTTAACACTCATCATGGAGAAAATATTGTCTTCCAGAAAAATCCTTTTTTTACTTCGTCCAATAATCCACCACAAATACTTTATCCATGTGTGGTTTCAAAATTTCTTGAAAGGCCTGATGTGCAGGATGTTTTTGGTAAACTACATCTCTATCGTGTTCATTGGCAAAAGTAAGTACAAAACAATGCGTAAAGCCTTGATCGAAATGTTCGGGGCTGTTATTGATGCCCCATTCAAAAGCTTTTACTTCTTTAATTTGCTTTTTCAAGTTCGCAAAAGCTTGGGCTACTTTTTCTACGTCCTCGGCAGAACTACTTTCTTTAAATTTAAAAATCACTACATGACGAAGTACTTTGCCAGCTGGGTGTTTGGGATGTGCCATCGCAAGGGCAGACATCAAAAATAAAATAACAAAAGTGAATAAATTCTTTTTCATAGTTTGGGGGGTAAATAATTATGAGTTGTGAATTATTTTAAAATATTACAAATCACTAATAAACTGACACTTAAAATACTAATTACTACATTACAACAATTCCATTGGGTCTTCTACTACTCTTAGGTTTTCATCAAAAGTATCCATCCATTCCATATCGTTTGCTGAAATTTCAAAATCAAAAATTTGAAAATTTTCTTGTAAACGAATGGGATTCACCGATTTTGGAATGGCTGAAATACCATGCTGGATTGCCCATCTAAGTATTATTTGAGCAGGTGTTTTGTAATACTTCTTACTTAATTCCAACAAACGAGTATCATTGAAACGTTGTCCACGTACCAAAGGCGTATAAGCTTGTAGCTGAATGCCTTGCGTCTTACAAAATTCTAAAAATGACTTTTGAAATAAATAAGGACTCAGTTCAATCTGATTCACCGCAGGAACAACATTGGCATAAGTACTCAATTCTTCCAGAAATGGTAAAAGATAATTGGCTACGCCTATTGCTCTCACTTGCTTGGTTTCGTACAAATATTCCAAAGCTTTCCATGTATTCTTTCGGCTTTCTTTCAATGGCCAATGAATCAAGTATAAATCAATGTACTCGCAATCCAGTTTTTTCAAACTGTTTTCAAAAGCCCTCAGCGTCTGGTCATATCCTTGCTCTGAATTATTGACTTTCGTTGTCAGAAAAATATCTTCTCGCTTTACGCTACTCTGTCGAATCGCATTGCCAATTTCTATTTCATTTTCATACATCGAAGCCGTATCAATCAGTCGATAACCCATTTTCAAAGCCCAATCCACCGCTTGTTCTGCTTCATTGTTATACATATCATATACTCCAAGCCCCAACAATGGCATTTTTATACCATTGTTGAGAGTCGTATAAACTTGCTTACCAGAATCTACCATTTTTCTAAGCCTAAGATTTTCTTTCCTAAATCATTTAATTCTGCCGTATCGTATTTGGTTTGTTCCCAGTTTCTTGGGTCGCCCGGGAAAGCGTAACCTTCTGGAGCAATTCTATTTTTCCATGAATTCACTCTCCAATCTCGCATTGGCTCATTCTCTTCTTCGGCTGGCATCATCGAAATATATTGTGCAATCCGTACTTTGTCTTCACTTTTGTTTGGACGAATACCATGCGGTTGACTACTATTGAAAATCAATAAATCACCTGCTTCTAATTTTACTTTTACCAATTTATCTTCAAAACCTGTAATGTCTGGTTTAAAACGGTTTCTATCTTCTGGTTGCGTCAATTTCCATGTATCATACGTTCTGAACAATTCTGGAATACATTGAAAACCGCCCATATTTTCATCTGTTTGGTCGGCAAGTGCCAGTACTCCCTGTACATTTTGTGGTTTTGTTTCTGGGTCATAGTCCCAATGAATAAAACCTTTGTATTGAAAATCAGGACGAAGTGGGAAATTCAAATTTGCACGGTCGATAGTCACCCACAGTTTTTCTGTTCCCCAAATATCCGTGAAAGCATCATATACTCTTTGCGTCTGGCGGTTATTCCATAAATGCTGATTGTTATACACTTCTACCATTCCTGTTCCAGTCAGCTCTTTCATTTTCATTTCGGCTCTTGGTGGTGTGTACCAAGTACTTGGGTCGTTAGGGTCTTTTTCTTCAAACTCCCAAATAAATTCAGCCGTTTTCAAAGCTTGTTCACGTGGTACTGCATTTTTTACAATTACATAACCATTAGTAATCCAAAACTCCCAATCAGCTTCGCTCAATACTTTTAATGGTTTTCCGTCTGCAATACTGGTTCTGAGTTTCAATTGGCTACTGGTAGCCGTTGAAGGATTTCCAGGGATTTCTTGGTGAGCCATATTTGGCATCATCGTTGGAGTCATGGTTGGGATTGCTTCTTTAATTTCCATATTATGTTATATTTTAAATAAATATTTTTATACAAATTTACAGCAATTCCAAAGGTAATTTCTACCAAAATAATGCCCATAATTTGAACAATATTGATATAATATCTATAATTTTAAATATTAAAAATCAATAATAGCCAAAATGAAGACAGAATTTGAAGAAATTACGCCCGACGAAAACAGTTCGTTCCGATTGATGCTCAATCCACGACTCAATGACTTTTTCTTTTGGCATTTTCATCCAGAATTTGAATTAGTTTTTATCGACGGAGCAAATGGAAACAGACACGTGGGCGAGCATATTGCACGATTTGAAGGAAGTGATTTGGCTTTTATAGGCTCGTATATTCCACATCTCAATTTTGATTACGGCGTAAAAACCGACTACGAAAAAGTAGTACTTCATATTCAGGAAGATTTTCTGAAAAATGCTTTGGGAGATACGCCCGAACTGAGAAGTATTGCTAAACTTTTTGAATTATCGAAATATGGAATTGTTTTTGGCGAAAATATCAAAGGAATCGTAGGGAAACGATTAAAGAAAATTCATACTTTATCAACTTTCGAGCAGTTTTTAGAAGTACTCAGCCTCCTCCAATTATTAGCCCAAAGTGAAGAATATATTTTACTTCACACAAAACCTTACGAAAACCAACATAATAAAAGAGAACAAGAACGACTCAAGAAAGTGTATTTGTTTATTGATGAACAATTTCACCGAAAAATTGAAGTAGATGAAGTAGCTAATTTAAGTAATTTGAGCAAAGCTGCTTTTTGTAGATATTTCAAAAAAATGACTCGACTTACTTTTACTGAATTTTTGAATCATTACAGAATCAACCAAGCCAAAAGATTACTCTTGATTGATAAAAATGTTACAGAAGCCTGTTTTGAATGTGGTTTTGAGAGTTTGTCTTATTTCAATAGAATTTTTAAGAAAATTACTGGTGAAAACCCATTGAGTTTTAAGAAAAGACATTTTTGAAATATGAATTATTAATTATGAGTTATGGCTGTACGAAGGATTGTCAAATTTTTGATTTCGGATGTCGGATTTCAGCATTATGAAAAATGTTTTTTTATTACTACTTTATCCCTTTTCCCGAAATCAAAAATACCAAATCCGAATTAATTAAATCTTTCAATACTATTTATCAGTTAATAGTTAGGACTATATGAAAGGTTTTACAATTGGAGATTTCGGATAAAGTGAAATTATTTTAAGAAAATAAATCTGAAATCCGATGACCGAAATCCGATTGCTTTAAATTAAACCAAAAATCCAAAAACAAAACCAAGAGCCAGTCCGCCCAAGAAAATAAAGAAACTTGGAATTTTGGTAAATTGAATCAATACCAAAGTAGCCAGAACCGTAGCGATACCGATAATATCTACTTGTTTTACCATTGGCACTAAAAAAGTAACCGCCGCCGCCAAAGTCAAGCCGATTGAAGTGGTGTTGATTCCTTCTAAAGATGCACGAATTCCTCTGTATTGTTTCAGTTGTCCCCAAATTCTATAAACAAAGAAAATCAAGAACGTTCCCGGCAAAAAAATACCTGCTGCCCCGACCGCACTGCCTAATAATTGTTCCCACCAAGTACCGTTTTTCATCACTAAAGTTCCCAAATAAGAAGTAAGAGCAAAAACAGGCCCGGGCAATGCCTGTGAAAGAGCCATACCCGTTAAAAAATCATCAGCCCGAACGAGGTGCTTAAATTCTACAAATTCGGTATAAAGAATCGGTGCAAGTACTTGTCCTCCGCCAAAAACCAAACTGCCATTTCGATAAAAATTTTCAAAAAGACGAATCGGTTCGTAATCTGTAAAATGTCCTAAAACGGCTAAAAACAACAAAAAAGCCCAAAAAAGATGAAAATTTGCCCACGGAATCACCATTTTATGTTTGGTTTGGGCTGGATAGTCTTTATAATCTAAAGCGGTATAAGTACCCCCAATAATTAGTGCAATCGGACAAACCCACGGAGATTGAAAGTAAAAAGCAAACATCGCCGCAACCATCATCAACAAAACGCCAGAAGTATTTTTGATTACTTTAGTCCCCAAAGCATAGCCAGCATGAATAATAAAGGCTACACCAATCGGCTGAATAAAACGGATAATATCACGATTTTGTAAATAAGTCATGCCAAAAGCGGCGGCTGTCATAATGGCTACTGCTGGCGTAATCCAAACCAAAAGCGTTAGATAAGCCAAATTAGGGCCTCCTATTTTATAGCCCAAAGCGGTTATCGTCTGGGTAGAAGTTGGTCCGGGCAAAAAAGCACAAAGGGCTTGCAGTTCGAGTAATTCCTCCTCTGTTAAGTAATTTCTTTTATTCACAAATCGCTCAATAAACATCGCCAAATGCACTTGTGGGCCTCCAAAAGAGGTACAAGCAAGAATCAGAACGTCTTGAAGAAAAATAATTCTTCTGATTTTTTTCATTTGGCTTTTTCGATAATAGAGTTTTGGAATTCAAGAAAAGATAATCGTCGGGAAATTTATTTTTTTAGACCTAATTCAATAAGTCTTTCATTTAAAAACTCTCCTGCCGTCATGTCAACATACATTTTAGGATGAAGAGCATCTACACAACTTTCCAGACAAGTTAAATCCATTTCCGAACGTGGGTGCATAAAGAAAGGAATTGAAAAACGAGAAGTACCTAATTTTTCTTTTGGTGGATTTACCACACGGTGAATGGTTGATTTTAATTTATGATTCGTCAGGCGGTCGAGCATATCGCCAACGTTTACCACAACATAATCAGGTAATGAAGTAATCGGAATCCATTTTCCATCGGTTCTTAATACTTCCAATCCCTCCGCCGAAGCTCCCATCAGTAAAGTAATCAAATTAATATCGCCATGTGCGGCGGCTCTTACTGCTCCTTCGGGTAATTCATCAGGATTTGGAATCGGAAAATAATGTATCGCTCTTAGGATTGAATTACCATTTTTTACTTTGTCTTCAAAATAATCTTCTGGCAATTCTAAGTACAAAGCAATAGCTTTTAACAGATTTTTCCCTGCATTTTGCAAAGTCTGATAAGTAAGTACGGTGTATTCTTCAAAAGCAGGAAATTCTTTAGGAAAAACATTGTCGGGATATTCAGCCCAAATGGGGTCACCATCATCTATTTTGGGTTGACCTACATGATAAAATTCTTTTAAATCGGCAACTTTAAATCCTTTTGCCGTTTCTTTTCCTTTGGCTACATAACCTCTCTGTCCTGCAATACCTTCTACAATATATTGCTGTTTTAATTCATCTGGCGAATGAAAAAATGCTTGAACTGCCTCATAAAGTTTCTCGGTATGTACATCAGTTAAGCCATGATTTTTTACCGCCACGAAACCAATATTATTAAAAGCCTTTCCCAAATCTTGGACAAACTTGGCTTTTAAGCTTGGGTCTCCGGAAGTAAAATCAGCTAAATCGAGTGAAGGAATTTCGTCAAGAAGTATTTCTGTATTCATTGTTGTTGAAGCATTAAAATGATTTTGTAAGAAAAATTAGATTTGCTTACAATAGAAAAAACTATACTTTCTCTTGAAAAAGCAAAGAGAAAGTATAGTAGTAATATGAAATGATATTTGTAAGAATGGCTTTTGTGTTGTCGTTTTCACGAACAACATCACCGTTTTTTACTTTACAGCGTTTTCGTAATTTTTTGCCACAGCTTCCCAGTTCACAACATTCCAGAAAGCAGCGATATAATCAGCACGTTTATTTTGATATTTTAAATAATAAGCGTGTTCCCAAACGTCTAAACCTAAAACTGGCGTTCCTTTTTTCTCGGCTACGTCCATCAAAGGATTATCTTGATTTGGCGTTGAAGTGATAACTAATTTTCCGTCTTGAACAATTAACCAAGCCCAACCAGAACCAAAACGACCAGTACCAGCTTTTGCAAATTCTTCTTTGAATTTATCGAATGAACCAAACGTTTTAGTGATTTCGTCAGCTAAAGTACCTTTAGGAGTACCTCCGCCTTTTGGAGACATTACATTCCAGAAAAAAGTATGATTCCAGTGTCCGCCTGCATTATTACGAATGACTGCTGGAGCTTTTCCTGCTTCTTTCAACAAATCCCAAAGCGATAGTTTTTCATACAGTGTTCCTACAACTGCTTTATTCAAATTATCAACATAAGCTTTGTGATGACGACCATGGTGAATCTCCATGGTAAGTTTATCAATATTTGGTTCTAAACTTTCAGGAGCATAAGGTAATGCGGCCAAAGTAAAAGGAGCTGACTCAAGCATTTGTTCGTCAAGCGTCAATTTTGGTAATCTATCGTTATAGCTTCTTTTGAAAGAAAAACTAAAGGCATTCAAACCCGACAAAGCGAAAGCAGAAGCTAAGGTTGTCTTTAAGAAATTTTTACGGTTCATGGATTTTGTTATTTTGAAATGTAAATTAGGTTAACGATTTTATTCATAAACAATTCTACTGACGATACTTCTTCCCAAAGTAATTTCGTCGGCATACTCTAAATCTCCACCAATTGGAATACCTCTGGCAATGGTTGTAATTTTTACGTTCAGCGGTTTTAAACGCTTTGTAAGATAGAACGCCGTAGTGTCTCCTTCCATTGTAGGACTAAGCCCTAAAATCACTTCTTTAATCGCTGATTCTTTGTCTTGATGAAGTGTTATTCTATTAATCAAAGAATCAATTTTTAAATCTGCTGGGCCAATTCCTTCTAAAGGAGAAATGATACCGCCTAAAACATGATACAATCCTCTGAACTGAGAAGTGTTTTCGATGGCCAATACATCACGAGTATCTTCAACTACACAGACAACAGATTCATCACGTTTTGGGTTCGAGCAAATAGCACAAAGCACTTCATCCGAAATATTATGGCATTGTTGGCAGTACTGAGTTTTGGTTCTCATAGCCACCATTGCTTCCGAAAGCTGAAGTGTTTGCTTTTCGTCTCGTTTCAATAAATGTAGAGCCATTCTCAAAGCCGTTTTTTTTCCGATACCCGGCAATTTTGAGATTTCCTCTACGGCATTTTCTATGAGTTTGGATGGGTAATTCAAGCGTTTAAATGGGGGGATTGCGAAGTGAAAATAACAAATCAAAAAAATTAAACCACCTCCGCAGAAATACCTCTACGACAAATGTCATTTCTCATCGGAGCAAGTTCTTCAAAAGTACCTTTCTTCACAGCACATTTCCCTTTGAAATGAATCAATAAAGTACATTGTTCGGCTTGTTCTGGCGTGTGACCGCATACGTCAATAAGCGTTTCAATCACAAAGTCGAAAGTGTTTACATCGTCGTTATAAACCACAAGGTCATTTTGTTCGACATCAATAACTTCCTCCAAAACATCAACTTCTTCTTCAAATTGTTCAAATGGTCGCATTTGTAAAAATATTTATCTTTTAAATTGATAGCAAATTTAACAAAAAATATCAAATTTGATGTTCACAAAACTGAATCACTCAAATTTATGACTACTGGAATAGCTTTTGGAATTTTAGCCCTTTATTTTCTAATGCTTATTGTTGTTGCTCACTTCACCTCGAAGGGAGCCGATACCAATGCTTTCTTTACTGCCAATAAACAATCGCCGTGGTGGTTGGTGGCTTTCGGAATGATTGGTACTTCTATTTCTGGTGTAACGTTTATTTCTGTTCCCGGAGATGTCGGAAAAGTATCACTTTCCTATTATCAAATTATCTTAGGCAATTTAGTCGGATATTTTGTAATTGCAACTGTTTTGTTGCCATTATATTATCGTTTGAACTTAATTTCTATTTACACTTATTTGGATAAACGCTTGGGCAAAGTTTCATACAAAACGGGTTCAGCATTTTTTTTATTAGCACGTACTTTAGGCTCGGCTGCCAGACTCTTTTTGGCAGTGCAAGTACTACAATTAGCGATTTTTGATGCTTGGAATATTCCTTTTTGGGTTTCAGCAATAGTGACTATCGCTTTAATTTGGGTTTACACTTATCGTGGCGGTGTAAAAACAATTATTGTTACTGATACACTCCAAACGTTCTTCCTCCTCACGGCACTGGTTCTTACCATTGTATTAATTGCCAACAAATTAGATTTAGGCTTTGGCGAACTCATCACTACCATCCAACAAAGTAAGTACTCGCAAATGTTCTTTTTTGATGATTTTTCTTACAAACATCATTTCAGTAAAGATTTTGTTGCAGGTATTTTTATCGCCATTGTAATGACTGGTCTCGACCAAGATTTAATGCAGAAAAATCTTACTTGTAAAAATATCGGTGAAGCTCAAAAAAATATGTTTTGGTTTTGTTGCACTTTCGCTGTCACAACGCTCATGTTTGTAAGCCTTGGAGCTTTGCTATATATTTATGCCGATAAAATCGGTTTCCAGATTCCTGAAAGAACAGATTTATTGTATCCAAAATTGGCTTTAGGTGGCGAATTTGGCATACTGGCTGCTATTACATTTTTATTGGGTATTACAGCCGCTACTTATGCCAGTTCCGACTCCGCCCTTACAGCACTCACTACGGCTTTCTGTATTGATTTTATGAAAATTGAGCAATACGAAGAAAAACAAAAAAATTCTATCAAACATTATACCCATTTAGGTTTTTCCGCACTGTTTTTTATCATCATTCTGGTTTTCAATGCCTTGAGTAGTCAGTCTATTATTTCAACAGTTTTTAATATTGCGGGTTATACTTATGGGCCACTTTTAGGTTTATTTTCGTTTGGGCTTTTCACCAATACACCCGTTAAAGACAAATTTGTGCCTTATATCTGTATTGTAGCACCAGTACTTACCTACATCATCGACATCAATTCAAAAGAATGGTTGAATGGCTACCAATTTGGTTTTGAAAAACTATTGGTAAATGGAGCTATTACTTTTATTGGTTTGTATCTCATCAAATCATCCAAAGCCTAAAAAATAAATGGTCTGTTGAAATTTTCAACAGACCATTTATTTGAAAACTGGAAAGTTTAAAGGTTGTAATGAGCTCTAATAACTCCTCTGTAACCAAATTGCGAAATCCATAGATTTTTTTCCATTGCAATTTCCTTAGTGTAAAACTCACCAAAGAGTACTCTATACACTTTAGCATTATCTTTTTGAAGTACTTGAATAAAGATTTGTTCTTTCGGAATGCCTAATTTAATCAGAGCATCATACAAATCTTGTACAGAATTCAAAGAAGATAAAGCTGTTACTTGTACACCATACCCTTTCGGAAATTTCTCTACACCATAAATATCATAAGTTCTATCTGGTGCAAAATTGTTGTCAGGAGAAATAAAACTTGGGTTTGATGGAGTAACAAGGTTCAAGCCATCCATATAATTCTTATCATTTTCCTTTGAAAAAACTACTCTTCCATTACCATAGTTGCTTTCGCCTACTTTTGTGGTAGCTGAAGGATTTTCATACGGACTACCATAAATACTCGGAGAAGAAACAACTTCCAAACGTACCATTGCCTTCCCTGTTGCCATCATACCCAAACGGTTAGCAGCTTCTTTTGAAAGGTTAATTACAGGGTCTTGTCCATCACATTTACAAACATCATTAATTCTAACCTGAACGGAGAGATTATTTTCCAAATTTGTTACCTTCACGATGGTATTGATGGGATACCTTGAGTGCGACCCAGTCAATTGAGAATCATCATATTTCTCACCCGATGAGGTAAACTTACTTCTGAGATTAGCAGAATAATAACGAGCATACCCTTCCTCCACTAAGACACTTGGTGTATCTTCACTTAGCGGAAGACTGAAACTATTGGCATTGACCAATACAGAAATGGCGAAACAAGCAATGATCTTTTTCACGGCGTTCATTTTTATAAATTTCAGGTTTAATTTTTACTACTTAATTTTTATTTCATCAATAAGTACAATTATTTTGTGGAATAATAAAATAACTGCACATTATATCATATTATAATTGGCTACACTGTGAATTTAAAAAAAAAATAGCTTATTTGAACGAAAAAAATACATTTTGTGTGCGTTTTTTTTATTATTGATTAAAACCAAACTATCTATATTTGACTTTTGAAAATACATTTTTAACCATTTTTAATATACAATAATGATTCCTAAAACAATTCAAGGACAACAAAGGGTAATTATCGAAAACGTAAGCCCTGAATTAGACGCAGGACGTTTTGCCGTAAAAGCATTTGTCGGCGATACCATTAGGGTTGAAGCAGATATTTTTCTGGACGGACACGATGTACTTGCCGCTCGCCTACTCTACAAGTATTCAAGTGATGAAACTTGGACAGAGAAAACCATGAATTTTGTCAATAATGACCGCTTCGAAGCTTCTTTTGAAGTAAATAAAAACGGACTTTATAGCTATACCATCGAAGCTTGGGTTGACCATTCAGCTACTTGGGAACACGAAATTGAAATGAAAATCAAAGACGGACAACAAGTAAATGTAGAATTGCTGGTTGGTGCGAATATTTTAGATAAAATGGCAAAAGTGGCTAACAAAGAAGACAAAGCAACTTTAAAATCTTATGCTAAAATTTTCAGAGATAAAGAGGCTTATCATGAAGCTGTTGCCATTGCCACAAGCAACCAAATGCGTGAATGGATTCATCAGTATCCTGATAAGCAAAATGTTAGTGGCTACAAAACCCTAAAACTTTGGGTTGACCGTGAAAAAGCGGCTTTCTCATCTTGGTATTCAATGTTTCCACGTTCGGCTTCAAGCAAAGTAAATACACACGGAACATTCAAAGATGTTGAAGAAAATGTATTACCTCGTCTCAAGTCACTGGGTTTTGATGTACTTTATGTGCCGCCAATTCATCCGATTGGAAAACAATTCAGAAAAGGAAAAAATAATAGCACTACTTGTCAAGAAGGCGAACCAGGCGTACCTTATGGTATCGGTTCTGAATTAGGTGGACATACAGCTATTTTACCAGAATTAGGAACTTTAGACGATTTAAAACATCTGATTGCCACTTGTCAATCAATGGATATAGAATTGGCGATGGACTTAGCCATCCAATGTTCTCCCGACCACCCTTGGGCAAAAGAACATCCAGAGTGGTTTAAAATTCGCCCAGATGGCACTATTCAATATGCAGAAAATCCACCCAAAAAATACCAAGACATTTATCCCATCAATTTTGAGTCAGAAAACTGGCAGGGACTTTGGGAAGAATTGAAAGAAGTAATTATGACTTGGGCTGATTGGGGAATCAGAATTATCCGTGTGGACAATCCGCATACCAAAGCTTTTGGCTTTTGGGAATGGGTAATTGCCGAAGTACAAGCGGTATATCCTGATATGATTTTCTTGGCTGAGGCATTTACCAAGCCAAAAGTAATGGCTCAATTGGCAAAACTGGGTTATACACATTCTTATACTTATTATACTTGGCGAAATACAAAAGCAGAGTTAATAGGCTATATGAATGAATTGACAAAAACAGAACAAAGTTTGTATATGCGACCAAACTTTTGGCCAAATACACACGATATTTTGCCTTGGTGTTTACAAACAGGTTTAGAACCAATGTTTATCATTCGTTACTTCATGGCAGCTACTTTGTCATCAAACTATGGCGTTTTTGGCCCAGTTTATGAGTACATGATTAGTGAAGGTAATGGAGGAAAAGAAGAATACAAAAACTCTGAAAAATACGAAATCAGACATTGGGATTGGCAAATGGAGAATAAACTCACTCATATTATCCGCTTAACCAACAAAGCCCGTAAGGAAAACTCAGCTTTACAAAGAACCAATAACATTACTTTCTGTGATATTCAGAATGATAATGTATTGGCATATTTAAAAACGCATCCAAACGGCAACAGGATTTTGTGTGTAGTCAATCTTAATCCAAGTACAACACAAAGTGGTGTAGTGAAAGTACCGTTAAATTTGATTTATAAACATCCAGACCAAGAGTACTTGGTGCATGATTTATTAACAGGTAATAAATATGTATGGCGTGGCGAAAGTAATTTTATCGAATTAGACCCACACATTATGCCCATGCACTTGTTCAGAATTGAAGATATGTAATTGAATTCAGGAAAGCCTTTTCTAAGCTTAGAAAAGGCTTCTTTTTAAAAAATCAAGAAATGAAAAATAGTATTGCTAAACTTTTTCAAAGAGATTTGAAAGTACTTTACCGAGAAATAGAAGCCTATAAAAATGAAGTTGATATTTGGAAAGTAACAGAAGGAATTACTAATTCGGGAGGAAATTTAGCTTTACATTTAGTCGGAAATCTAAAAACTTATATTGGAAAAAACTTAGGTGGAATCGCTTATATCAGAAACCGTGAAGCAGAATTTTCTTCCAAAAATATTGCTCAAGCGGTACTCCTTAATTCCATTTCAGAAACGGAGCAAATCGTCCTCCAGACACTTGATAACATTTCAGCAAATAGCCTTTCAGAAATATATCCTGAAGAAGTTTTAGGTTACGAAATGACGACGGAGTATTTTTTAATTCATCTTCACGGACATCTTACTTATCATCTTGGGCAAATCAATTATCATCGTAGAATTCTACAAGAACAAAATAAAAATGCCTGATTTACGATAAAAAAACATCACAAGAGTAAAAAAAGTAGCTTGCATAATTCAGCAATCCATAAAGCATACTATCTTTGCGACACGATTCTTTGGCAAATAGCTCAAGAGAATCAACAAACTCAATGCAACACAAACTTATCCTATCAAGCCCCCTTCTGGAAATTACCATCAGCCGTCTCTGTCAAGAATTGATTGAGAATCATCAGAATTTTGCTAATTCCGTAATTATAGGCTTACAACCCAGAGGTGTATTTTTTGCCAATCGCATTCATCAAGAATTAGAAACCATTACAGGCGTAAAAATTCCGATTGGTTACTTAGATGCCACTTTTTATAGAGACGATTACCGTCGCCGTGAATTGGTGAAGGCAAATGCTACCAAAATACCTTTTATTATTGAAAACAAAGAAGTCATTTTAATTGATGACGTTTTAGCCACTGGTAGAATGGTAAGGGCAGCACTTGATGCCATGACAGCCTTCGGTCGCCCAAAAAAGGTAGAATTATGTGTATTGATTGATAGAATTTATAATCGAGATTTACCCATTAATCCAGATTATGTAGGAAAAAAAGTGAATACTATTGATACCGAAAAAGTATTGGTAGAATGGAAAGAAAAAGGGCATGAAGCCGATAACATTTGGTTAATTACGAAATAGCATGCAAAAACTAAGTACTCGACATCTTCTGGGAATTAAAGACTTAACACCCGATGACATTGAACTCATCATGCAAACAGCTCAAGAGTTCAAAGAAGTGATTAATCGTCCGATTAAGAAAGTCCCTTCACTTCGTGATGTTACGATTGCCAACGTTTTTTTTGAAAATTCAACCCGTACTCGTTTATCGTTTGAATTGGCAGAAAAACGCTTATCGGCTGATACGATTAATTTCTCAGCTTCGGGAAGCTCTGTAAAAAAAGGTGAAACGCTACTCGATACAGTCAACAACATTTTGGCAATGAAAGTCGATATGATTGTGATGCGTCACGCAAGCCCTGGAGCACCTCATTTCCTTTCAAAACATATTGCTGCCAATATTGTGAATGCAGGAGACGGCACGCACGAACACCCTACTCAAGCTTTATTAGACTCTTTTTCAATCAGAGAAAAACTGGGAAATGATTTAGCAGGGAAAAAAATTGCTATCATCGGCGATATTTTACATTCAAGAGTAGCTCTTTCAAATATTTTCGCTCTGAAAAAACAAGGAGCAGATGTAATGCTTTGCGGCCCTTCTACCTTGATTCCACGCTACGTAAATGAACTTGGCGTAAAAGTATCACACAATGTAAAAGAAGCCTTGGCTTGGTGTGATGTGGCCAATGTTCTGAGAATCCAATTAGAAAGACAGCAAATCAAATATTTCCCAACTTTAAGAGAGTACTCTTTGTACTTTGGGATTAATAAAAAAATGTTAGACGATTTAAACAAAGAAATCGTTGTGATGCACCCCGGACCAATCAACAGAGGAGTTGAATTGAGTTCAGATGCAGCCGATTCGCATCACTCTATCATTCTCGACCAAGTAGAAAATGGAGTAGCTGTTAGAATGGCAGTACTCTATCTTTTAGCAGGTCAAAATTAAGCTTATCTTTACCATAAATTACTTGCTCATGATGATGCAAAATTTCAAACATCGTGAGCAAGTAACCCTCATTTATCCTTTCAAAATACGATAAGAATCTTCATTTTTTTTGATTAAAAATCAACATAAGCATTAGTAAAAAAACTTAAATGTTGTATATTTGATAAAAAAATAGACTTTTCCGTGAAAATATTTATATTTTCATAATCATCTCTCAACGACTGAATAGAACTATTATTGATTAATTTAATAGGTGTATTCCATCTGTTCAAAAGAAACTTTATCTTTACCAAAACTCGATATTAATTTTCTTTGCAAAAAATCCATTAACTATAAACAAAATGGCAAAAACGTCAAAAGTAACTACTCAAACAACCGAAAAAAGTAAGAAAAAAGTGAGTAAAAAAGAACCTTTAATAACCGAAACAGTCGTAACAGCCACAGAAGAAACTCAACCACCTGCCCCAGTGATTCTTAAAAATGTAGAAGTATTTAGCCGTTTTTCTGATTTCGACATAAGTCTATTCAAATCGGGTAAACATTACAGACTTTTTGAAAAGTTTGGTTCTCATTTAACAGAATATCAAGGCGTACCAGGGGTTTATTTCTCAGTTTGGGCTCCTTCAGCCAAAAGTGTGTCTGTCATTGGTAACTTTAACTATTGGGATAAATTCTCTCACCAACTCTTTGTGCGTTGGGATTCTTCTGGTATTTGGGAAGGTTTTGTGCCTCATATTGGTAAAGGAGAAATCTATAAATTTTGTATTGAAACACAAAATGGAACTTTCCTTGAAAAAATGGACCCTTATGCCCAACATTTTGAAGTTCCACCCCTTACAGCTTCTATTGTTTGGGATAACTGGTACGAATGGACAGACAGTGAATGGATGGCAAAACGTCATACAAAAAATTCACTAAGTTCACCGATGTCAGTCTATGAAGTACACGTAGGTTCATGGAGAAGAAAAAATGGTAATGAAAAATTAACCTTTGTTGAACTTGCCGACCAATTAGTCAACTATGTAAAAGACATGGGCTTTACTCATATCGAGTTTATGCCTGTAATGGAACACCCTTACGAACCATCGTGGGGTTATCAAGTATTAGGCTACTTTGCTCCTTCTTCGAGATTTGGTACGCCACAAGACTTTATGTACTTGGTAGAAGAATGTCATAAAAACGATATTGGCGTCTTGCTTGACTGGGTTCCTTCTCACTTCCCTGGAGATGCTCATGGTCTTTATGAGTACGATGGCACACATTTATACGAACATCCAGATATGCGAAGAGGTTACCATCCAGACTGGAAATCATATATTTTCAATTACGGACGTAATGAAGTACGCAGCTTTTTAATCTCGAATGCCATTTACTGGTTAGAACGCTACCATGCAGACGGATTAAGAGTAGATGCTGTTGCTTCAATGTTATACTTGGATTATTCAAGAAATGCAGGTGAATGGGAACCTAATATTTTCGGAGGTAACCACAATCTTGAAGCCATTTCTTTATTCAAAGAACTTAACGAAACCTTGTACTCACAATTTCCAGATATTCAGGTAATTGCTGAAGAATCAACTTCATTTACAGGTGTTTCAAGACCGATTTACACAGGAGGCTTGGGCTTTGGTCAAAAATGGATGATGGGCTGGATGAATGATACCTTGAAGTACTTTGCAAAAGACCCAATGTATCGCCGTCATCATCAAGACCAGCTTACTTTCTCTACGGTATATGCTTTCTCAGAGAACTTTATGTTGCCACTCTCACACGATGAAATTGTGTATGGCAAAAAGTCGCTTCTTGAAAAAATGCCTGGAGATGAATGGCAAAGATTCGCTAATTTACGTTTGCTTTTCTCTTATATGTTCACTCACCCAGGAACAAATCTTCTATTTATGGGAGGTGAATTTGGACAAACTTCTGAGTGGAACTTTGAGAAAAGTTTGGATTGGTGGCTTTTAGAACACGCTCCACATCGTGGTGTTCAGAACTTAATGAAAGCACTGAATCATCTGTACAAAACCGAAGCAGCACTTTACGAAAAACAATTCTCTCAAGATGGCTTTGAATGGATTGATACTTCAGATAGAAATAATTCAGTAGTTGTATATGCCAGAAAAGGAAATGTACATAAAGAACAACTTATTATTATTCTGAACATGACACCGCTTCCAAGAGAAAATTATCGTATTGGCGTGCCAATGCAAGGCATTTGGGCCGAAATTTTCAACTCAGATAGCCATGAATTCTGGGGAAGTGGAAAAACAAATAAATCACTCATCATGGCTGATGAAATTGCTTGGCAAGGAAAGGCTTACTCTATTTCATTGACTTTACCTCCATTAGGTGCATCAGTATTAAAGGTAAAATAGGACTCTCTATAAAAAGAAAAAGGTGTGATGAAAATCGCACCTTTTTTATTGTAAGCCTATAAAAAAATAAGACTCTTGAATCCGCCAATTCAAGAGTCTTATTATAGAAATACTTTTTTTCAAATAAAATCTTTCGAATTTACCTGACAAAAATACCCTAATTTCTTTTTTACCGCCATAAATCAGAAGTTAAAGTACTTTTTGTTTGTCAAAAAAATAATTACCGCCATAATTGTTTTGTTTGACACTGTAAAATTAACATAAATTAATTGTTGTCAATACCTTGCTGCTATAATTTTTTCAAGATTTACACAAAACAAGAATTTTATCATTCCAAGCTAAAATTTTGATGTGAGTTTTTAAAATCGTCCTTGAACGTAAAAAATTAAATACTATAAAATAGTAAAAATGCACATTATCTTGATAATTAATGATTTAACATTTCTTAAATAGTTAAACGTATAAGTTATACTTTTTTTTAGTCAATCCTGAAAAATTGTACTTTTATAGGACAGATATTTTTTTTGAATTAAACAAAAAAATAAAGACTTGGTGCATAGCTCCAAGTCTTTATACAATCCGCCTAAGTAGTTATTTTGATGGATATAAATATCCGTGATTATTCTAACGTGATAAATAACGAGATTTCTCTAAAAAAAATATGGGTTCTTGAAAGTTTGTATCAATAGACACTGAAAGCCGTAAAGAAGAGATAATAAATCTTGGAGATTTAAAATGACTCAAAATGAGTCTTTCTCACTCTAACATTTGGCGGAATGCTATTGAGGATAAAAACAAGATAGAATAGAATCAAGATTGAATACCTTCCATAAATTGATTCCTTGTAAACCTCCACAAATATAGAAACTCATTTTACAAACAACAAGAAAACACGCTATTATTTATTAATATTATTCTTAGAAATATTTTTTTTTGACTGTTGGGCTTGGAAACTTCATCACAAAATTCTTTAATTTAAAAGTGATTAAAGGATTAACCTTGGATATATCAGGGAAATAATTGAGATTAACCATTATTTTCTTCACTGACGTAATACAAATATCACCCGAAAAGCTTGGTTGTGTCAGCAACAAATCGTCATTTTTACGTTGAACAATTTTAAAAGGGAAAATTGAACTTTTAACGGGAATCGAAAAATATTTCTCCTTAAATTCGGCAGAAAAAAAAGCTTTTTCCTGCGTATTTATTAGTACTTCTGTTTTCTTCTCTAAGTAATTATCCCATTTAAACGAAGCTATTTCCTTAGGTATCCCCCAATTTTCTTGTCCGTTTTCAGCACTTGCCAAAGTAGAAACATAAATTTTAGAAATCGAAAAAACCTTTTGCCAGTCGAAAGTAAACATTCCCGGAATGAAAAGTAATTCTTGGTAAGGGCCTACATCCGAAGAATGATAATCTACCAAAACTACCGCTCCGAAATATCCTAAAAACCTGTTTTTCTGAAAATCTTCCAAAAAGCCATTTTCAAAGACAAATTCTTTTGAAAACCTATACAACATTATGTATGCATCACCCGTCAATTCCCACGGAGCAGGTTTTTCAACTATCATATAGCCTTAATTTTTACTTTTATACTCAAATCAAGTTAAAATAATTAATGAGGCAAATAAGTCGTCAGATATTGTTGCATTTCTAACTGTACTTTCTTAGCCTCAAATGCTGCTTTTTCAGCAAAATCTTCTCCTGAAGAAGCATAAATAATTGCTCTCGAAGAATTTACCAACAAGCCACAATGGCTATTGATACCATATTTCGATACTTCCTCTAAGCTACCTCCCTGAGCACCCACACCCGGCACTAAAAGGAAATGCTCAGGAACAATTTTCCGAATACTTTGCAACATATCAGCTTTTGTAGCTCCAACTACATACATCAACTGCTCTGAATTTCCCCATTCTTGCGATTTAGTAAGTACTTCCTCAAAAAGCTGTTTTTCGTTGGTAGTCACTAAATTTTGAAAATCCTTACTTCCAGCATTCGAAGTAAGTGCCAAAAGGATTACCCATTTTCCTTCAAAATCTAAAAAAGGCGTCACAGAATCTTCACCCATATAAGGAGCAACGGTAACTGAATCAAATTCCAGTCCAGAAGATTTTTTATCAAAAAAAGCTCTGGCGTACAAACCAGAAGTATTACCTATATCGCCTCTCTTGGCATCAGCAATAGTAAAACAATCTTCAGGAATATATTCTAAGGTTTTTTGAAGACTCTCCCACCCTTTTGCACCAAAAGCTTCATAAAAGGCAATATTAGGCTTATAGGCAACAGCAAATTGTTTAGTTGCGTCGATAATTTGCTTATTAAACTCAAAAATGGGGTCTTCTGTTTGAAGTAAATGTTTTGGAATCTTCTGAATATCTGTATCTAAACCGACACACAAATAAGATTGTTTCTGCAAGATTTGCTCGAAAAGTTGCGATTTTGTCATTTATGAAATTCTTAATTTTCTCCTTGAAATTTCTATGTTTAATTGGGAGAAGAAATTTGTTTAATCTTATGAATAAGCATATTTTTGTGAGCAATATTAGTTTGTTAGTTGCCAAAAAACAAAATATTTTCCATTTCTAATTAATTATTTTTCCCTAATGCAATTTAAGAACCACAAAATAGAAGGCTTAGTTGAATGTATTCCAACTAAATTTGAAGACGAAAGAGGTCATTTTTATGAATCTTATAATCAAAAACTCTTCACAGCGAATGGGATTCCTTACAATTTTTTACAAGACAATTACTCTTGGTCTAAAAAAGGAGTTATTCGTGGTTTACATTTCCAATACGAGCCTTTTGCTCAAGGAAAATTAGTCCGTTGTATGACAGGAAAAGTAATGGATGTTGTAGTCGATATTCGTAGAGATTCTCCAACCTTTGGTCAACATGAAAAAGTAATTTTAGATGCCTCAATCGGAAATATGCTTTTTATTCCTCCTGGCTTCGCTCATGGCTTTGTTACTCTTGAAGAATCTATTTTTGTTTATAAATGTACTGAGTATTGGAATAAAGCGTCTGAATCAGGTATTATTTACAATGACCCAGACCTTAATATTGATTGGGGAATCGCCGACCCAATCGTTTCAGCTAAGGACAAAATACTTCCTACTTTCAAAGAATTAAAATAAGCCTAATACAAAACGAAAGCCTCGAAAAATCGAGGCTTTCGTCGTTTAATAGAAATTACATTTTAAGTTTTTCTATTTCTCTAATTACGTTGACAATTCCTTTAAGCGGAATTTTTACCCAATCTGGGCGATAAGAAATTTCATAGCCCAACTCATAAACCGCCTTTTCGAGTAAATAAATCAACATTAAAAAGTTAATTTCATTATTGTTTTTAAAAAGCGGATGTGGACTTCCAAAAGTTTCCAAGTATTTCTCCATGTAAGTCTGCTGAATAAGCTTATACCAACGGTCTGAAGCCGTTTGTATTCTATGAGGGTCGGCAGTACTTACAACACTTTCATTTAACATTTTGGCTGAAATAGCATAATGATAACTTCTAATCATTCCGGCAACGTCTTTCAAAGGCGAATGCTTAATTTTTCGATCTGCAATTGAGCTTTCAGGTTCACCTTCAAAGTCTATGATGATATAATCATTTTGCGTGGCTAATACTTGTCCTAAATGATAATCACCATGAATTCTTATTCTTTGCGATTCAATCGGGCGAGTAAGGATTTCATTCGCAAACTCATCAATCAATTCTTTTGCTTCCATAAAATCCCAAGCCAGTTTGCGAGTAACTAAATCTGTAATCTTGGTATAATTCTCAATCAATAAATTATAACGTCTGTCTAATAAATCAGAGAGTCGTTTATATAAAAATTTTCGGTATTCATCATCAAAACTCACAGGAGCAAACATCACTCCTGCATTAGGGGCATACAATGCAATGTGCATTTCTGCGGTACGTTTTGCCAAAAGCTCTACTTGGTCGAATACTTCTTCTTTAATAGAAAAAGATTTATCAACAAAAGCCTCTACAAACTCATTAAGCTGCTCGCCTGTTTGTACCCAACTATCAGCTTGGTTTTCTACCATTCGCTGCATCATTCCCAGCGTAATGTCTGCTTCTTTCTCTTTTTTCCAAACCAAACTTCCTGCAAAAGCGGGAATGTAAGCAAAATCTGAGTTTTCGGTAATGAACTCTACCATATCCACTTCTGGATTGGTCTGCGTAAAAAGTTTGCGATACAGTTTCAAAAAGTACTTGTCACCAAAAACAATGGCTGAATTAGAAGAATCAACAGGCAATACTCTTGAAGAAATTGGAGCATTGATGTCTTCGCCCAGAAATCCCTTTCCTCTATTAAATTCAATTTTACTTTCTTTCTGAGAAATATTTTCTGCATGAGCTAAATGATAAAACAAAGCTTGTTGAAAACGTTCATCGTAAATTGCATCAACAATAATTCCTCTTTTGTCGTTAATATAGGCTAAAGAGATTATTCCTTTGGCTGTAATATCTTTATTTTGGGCTGAATCAATAAATGAGACAGGAAGCAAATAATTTTCCTTTTCACCATCATCATACACTACCTCAATAATCATAAGTAATGCAATTGATTCTTTGATTGGAATTTCTAAAGCAACTTTTACCCGAAAGGCTTCTTGTGTACGGGCTTTACCAGCAAACCATCGACAGGTATTGATATAAGGCGGCAAAACGCTTTCTTCAAAACTTTTAAACAGTTCTTTATCCGATTTTATATTTTCCCAAGCACTTTTCGAGATTAAAGAGGTTGTAGTCATTTGATTCATAGTATTTCAATTAATTTTTTGTTTATTCAAATGGTATTTTTAAAACTTAAATTTATAATTTATTTATATTCCAAAAAAGAACAATTTCACTTTCTATTTTTTTTGCAAAAAATTTAAAAAAATATTTGATTCCAATCTTTTGAAAATCAGGCATTTTAAATATTTGTTAAGTTTTTTTTCAAAAATGCGTTTGTGTATTCTAAATATTCTCCCTACCTTTGCACCACGAAAAACGAACAACGATACAAAATATCGAAAACGTTTTAACCCAATGGTCCGTTCGTCTAGGGGTTAGGACACGTCCCTTTCACGGATGAAACACGGGTTCGATTCCCGTACGGACTACAAAAGCCCTTCATTTCAATATGAAGGGTTTTTAATTCTAATCACAAATAATGTTTTGTGATGATAAGTTTTAGTGAATAAAAATTTGTCAAAATTAAGTTACAATAACCCAATGGTCCGTTCGTCTAGGGGTTAGGACACGTCCCTTTCACGGATGAAACACGGGTTCGATTCCCGTACGGACTACTAAGGCTCTTCAAGTATTTGAAGAGTCTTTTTTGTTTTATACACTCTTCCATTATCATTCATACAAGTATTACTTCGTAAACGCTCTTCGATAATAATAGTCTTATTATTTATATTGCTGTAAAAGCCTATCAAGCAACAAAACATAAAAAGGGTACAGAAAACAAATCCTGTACCCTTTTTATGCTGTATAAAACGACTATACCAACAATTTGTATGGGTCTTCCAATAATTGTTTGAAAGTCTGTAAGAAAGCTGCACCTGTTGCACCATCTACTGTACGGTGGTCGCAAGTAAGGGTTACTTTCATAACGTTTGTTGCATAGAATTGTCCGTTTTTCACACCAACTGTTTCTTTGATACCTCCAACTGCCAAAATACAAGATTCAGGTTGGTTGATGATTGAAGTAAACTCGTCGATACCGAACATACCTAAATTACTTACTGTAAAAGTATTTCCTTCCCAATCTTTAGGTTGTAACTGTTTGTTTTTAGCTTTTCCTCCTAAATCTTTTGCTTCTGCCGAGATTTGAGAAAGAGATTTTGTATTCGCAAAACGAATTACTGGTACTAATAAACCATCTTCAACAGCCACAGCCATACCGATATGTACATGGTGGTTGATTCTGATTTTATCACCTAACCAATAAGAATTCACTTTTGGATGCTTCGTTAAAGCCACAGCAACTGCTTTAATTACCATATCGTTAAATGAAATTTTCACTGGTGAAATTTCATTCATTGATACTCTTGCAGCCATTGCCTTATCCATGTTGATTTCCATGGTTAAGTAGAATTCAGGAGCAGAGAATTTAGATTCTGACAAACGACGTGCAATCGTTTTACGCATCTGATTCACGGGGAATTCTTCGTAACTTTCTTCGCCAGTAACCACTGGTACGAAAGCTGGTTTCGCAGCCGCAGCTTTTGCTGGTGCTTCAGCTTTCGGTGCAGCTGCCGCAGCAGGCACGAAATTATCAATATCAGCTTTTACTACTCTTCCGTTTTCGCCAGAGCCTTTTACTTGAGCAATGTTGATACCTTTGTCTTTCGCCAAAGCTTTTGCTAATGGAGATGCTTTTACACGTCCGTCGGCATCAGAGCTTGTCGATACTTCTTCAACTTTAGCCGCTGGAGCTGGTGTTGCAGAAGCCACAGGAGCTGCCGCCGCTGGAGCAGAAGCTGCTTTACCATTATTCAACAAAGCTTGGAAATCAGCACCTGGTTCGCCAATTACAGCAATAACTTCATCTACATTTACTGTTTTACCTTCTTCAATACCGATATACAATAAAGTACAAGGATTGTATTTAGTAACGTCGATGAAATTATCTAAATCAAATTCCATGGTAGCTTTATCAGTTTCCACTTCTGCCAAAAGAGCATCACCCGCTTTGATTGAATCACCTACTTTCTTGAGCCAAGTCACCAAAGTACCCTCCATCATCGTATCCGACATTTTAGGCATTCCGATTGCCTCAGCTTTGATATTAGAAGTATCAACGGCTGGAGCAGCACTTGCAGTGGCTACTGGAGCTTCTGGAGTAGCAGGAACAGCAGCGGCTGGAGCAACAGCACCACCCAAAAGATGTTCGTAAGCTTCACCGTTCTCTCCAATGATAGCAATAATACTATCTACTGGTACGGCCTTACCTTTCTCTAAACCAATGTATAAAATTCGGCAATCTTTGAAATTGCTCAAATCCATTCTTTCGTCCAAATCAAGCTCCATTGTCGCTTTATCTGTTTCGATTTCTGCAATCAAGCCGTCACCTGTCTTTATAGGGTCGCCAACTTTTTTGAGCCATTCTGCAACAACACCTTCAGTCATGGTGTCGCTCATTTTGGGCATGGTTATGATTTCTGCCATTTTTATTATTATAGGGAAAATTTACTGTTTTTGGTAAAAGGTTGAATAGCGTTTACTGATTAGTGATAAAAGCCGTCAAAATTTGGGTAAATCAACAACTAAAAACTAATAAAAACAACTACACGACCAATTTAGAATTCAAAAATAAGGCTAAAGACTTGCTTTCAAAAGCTATCTTGGAAAAATATAATTTTGTCTTACTTATTTTACAGTCTATACTTTTCAGAAATATTTAATTCTGAAACAAGGCTCAATACTTTGTCAAAGATGAATGTCAAAAGTTTAGAATGACTTAGTTTTGCATTTGATTACGACTAATAAACACGTACAACATTAATTGGTTTTAATATTCCATTTTTTATCACCAATTTGATTAGATAAAACTTCGCTTGAAAGGTTTTATCAAAATTCTAACATTGAAAGGATGAGCAACGATACTTATTCAATTATTTACGCTAAAATATTAATTTCTACTTTTTTTTGCTTGATGGCTTTTTTGTCCTTTCAATTTCAGCCAAAACTCGAAAAAGTATTTGATAAAATCGGACAAGGGAAAGCTTTTACGATTTTTGTAATTTTATTTCGACTCATTCCTTTCTCCATTGTGTATTTACTTTTAGGCTACAAGGCTCAGTCGGATGTTTATATTTTTTGGCGGTCTGCACAAGAAGCCAGTCATTTCAAATTGGTTTATCGTGATTTCGAGTCGCTGTACTCTCCTTTCTTTCCTTATATAACAGGCACAATACTTTATTTTTGGGACAGTGCAGAAGCCATTACTTTATTAATGGTTTTGGTAGAAATCGCCGTACTTTGGTTAAGTTTAAAAACTTATCGTTCAGAAAATAAAGCTAAGGACGTTTTCAAAGTTCTTGTTTATTTACTATTACCAGCACCGCTTATCTTTTGTGTCATCGGCGGACAAGAAGATATTTGGATGTGGGGCTTTGCTTGTTTGTTTGTGTATTTTTCACAAGAAAAAGCTTCAGATTTTGTATTGGGAATCATTACAGCTTTAGGTTTACTTTGTACAAAAGCCTTTTTTGTGTTACTGATTCCACTAATTTTCCTGAAAATAAATGATAAAGTAAAATTTATTTTAGGTAATCTAAGCTTGGGAATTCCTGTTTTTCTTTTCTTGTTTTACTTCGGTGGATTTTCATTTCTGATGCCTATTCGCTTGGCACAAGAACCGATGTCGCCAAACTTTTGGTCGCTCGTTCATCCTTTTGTAGCTGAATTAGACATTATCAAAAACACCAAAATTCTCAATTGGATTGGACTTATCCTAATTCTTTCTTTTGCTACTTGGCAAAGCCTAAGAACGAAAGAAATCGCTTGGAAAACCTATATTCCAAGCATTTGGATACTTATTTTTGGTACAATGATGCTAATTCAAATTGGTTCATACGCCAATTATTTATTCATTTATTCAATGCCTTTGGTTTTCTGTTTTGATTTTATCAAACAGAAAAAGTTTGTCTTCATTACTTTTTTCATCCAGTTTGTTGCTTCGTTTCAACCTTCTCTTTGGTTTAGAATTGGGAAACCATTTTTACGTTTCGAGCAATTCAAAGAATTCAGATTTGTATTAGAATACAGTTTAGAAATCATCATTTTAGCTGGTGTTTGCTACTGGCTGAATTGGGTGATTCAAAAAAAGGACATTTAGGCTCAAATATTTTAATAAAGATGTACAGTAAAAAAACTTACTTATGCTCTTTAAATATTAATAAGCTTTCTTGGCTAAATGATTTTCAAAATTCTAAAACCATCTGTAAACCGATGAAAAAAACGATTTTAATACTTTGTAGCTGTTTAATAGGTAGTCAATTGATGATGGCTCAGAAAAAAGACCATATTACTTTAGTACCTAATGCCAAAGAGAACAAAGTAGAAGTATTGGTGGATAATAAACCATTCACAGCGTACTTTTATCCGAGCGATGAAATTCTGAAAAAACCTGTTTTGTTTCCGATTGTTACTTCAAAAGGAACAACGATTACTCGTGGCTATCCTTTTGCTACTCGTTCGGGTGAAAGAGTTGACCATCCACACCACGTAGGAATGTGGCTTAATTATGAATCAGTAAATGGTTTTGATTTTTGGAATAACTCAACCGCCATCAAAGACCGTACAAAATATGGTACTGTAAAACACACGGGGATTACTGAAAGTAAAAATGGATACGGAAAAGCTCAGTTATCTGTAACAGCCGATTGGATTGATACAGATGGCAAAGGCGATTTATTGTTGAAAGAAAAAACTACTTACGTTTTTCATTCAAAAGGCGACCAACGTATTATTGACAGAATTACGACTTTGACAGCACAAGACAAAGAAGTAGTGTTTAAAGACGTAAAAGATGGTTTTTTTGCCATCCGAGTAGCACGTGAATTAGAACATCCCTCGGACAAACCTGATGTTTTTGTAGATGCCAATGGCATTGAAACTAAAGTTGATAAATTAGACAATACAGGGATTACTGGCAATTATAGAAGTAATGAAGGTATCGAAGGCGAAAATGTATGGAGTACAAGAGGTACTTGGGTGAATTTAAGAGGAAAAATCAAAGAAGAAGATATTTCTATTGCCATCATCGACCATCCTAAAAATGTAAATTATCCAACTTACTGGCATGCACGTGGTTATGGACTTTTTGCAGCAAATCCTTTAGGCGAAAAAGTATTCAGTAAAGATAAAAAAGAATTGAATCTTACTTTAGCTCCAAAGCAATCGGTTACTTTCCGTTATCGTACCGTAATTACTTCTGGCAAGGCTTCTGACGAGACTTTAAATAAATTAGCCTCAGATTTTGCTAAATAAACTATTGTTGTACTTCATACGTTTTTGATAAAAAACATAAAACGTATGAAGTACTTACTCACACTTTTTGCTTGGCTTTTTCCCTATTTTTTTCAAAATGACTTTTCAGCTTTTGAAATGAATGCCAAAGAGTTTCTGGCAACATCAGCTATCCAACAACCTATTGATGCCCGAGATCCAGATACACAATTATTAGATGCTACGGTTTTTCATCTCTGTAACCAGCTTCGACAAAAGTATCACCTACCTCCACTCGCTTTTTCTCCAGTTTTGTATAAAATCGTTTCAGAGCATTCAGAAGCGATGATTGAGCGAAACTTTTATAGTCACGAAAATCCTTACAATGCTCAAAAAAGAAAATTGTCAAACCGGGTTTTTAGCCAGACCAACGAGTTTACACAATTGGCAGAAAACCTTGCACAGAATGACATCATTCACACAAAAAACGACGAGTTTTGTTATAATGAACCCAACCGAAGGGGTGGCGACTTTGAATTTATCGACTGCGAATCAGGAAAACCTTTGCCGATGCAGAGTTATCGTGAATTAGCGAAGAGTATCGTTGATAGTTGGATGGAATCGCCGCCACACAGAGCCAATTTGTTAAACAAAAATTATAAAGTAATGGCTTGTTCGGGAAGGTTTTCTAAAAAACCCTTTAAAAATGCCAATAGTCCATTTATCAGAATCACACAAAATTTTGGAGGATAACTCACAAGAAAACAAAGACTTATTGAAAGATTTATATTTTCAGAAAATTCATCCATGCTATTTGATAGGCTTTTTGGTATCTTTGTAATTGATTACACTGATTGACATTCAAGAATTAAAACATAAAAACAAAGAATGAAATTAACTTTTTGGGGAGCTACGAGGCAGGTGACAGGTAGTATGTATTTACTTGAATTGGATGATGAATTTAAAATTCTAATAGATTGTGGAAGAAATATGGGCAGAGAAATTGATTATTCACTGCCTCCAACGAATAAAGCCTTCTTTCCATTCGATGCCTCTTTGGTAAATTTAGTTCTTCTTACGCACGCACACATCGACCATTCTGGCAATATTCCAATGCTATATCGTGAAGGTTATGAAGGGCAAGTACTTTGTACTTCGCCAACTGCTGACCTTACGAGTTTATTGCTTTATGATGCGGCAAATCTTAACTTAAAAAAAGTAAAACAAGCCGAAGGAGATAGTAGAAAAAAGAAAAAAAAGATGGACAGATTACTCGTAAAGGGTGATTTGTACTTACAAAAAGACGTTGAAGATGCCATGGCGAATTTTGTAACCTTGCAGTTTCATCGCAGATTCAAAGTTTCAGATACAGCTTGGGTAACTTTTATTCCTGCCGGACATTTACTTGGGGCAGCTCATATCATTGTGGAAGTGATGGAAGAAGGACAAATGAAAAGTATTTGTTTTTCTGGTGATATTGGAAGAAAAGATTATCCGCTTCATATAGACCCTTCAACTGAAATTCCAGCGGTAGATTATTTACTCTGTGAAACAACTTATGGCGGACGACTGCACGAAGATAAAAGCTCGCCAGAAGATGCTTTGGCTGATATTATTAAACGTACTTGTATCGACATTCCGGGCCGTCTGATTATTCCTGCATTTTCAATTGGTAGAACACAGGCTTTACTTTATACTTTGAACAGACTTTATACAGAAAGAGGCTTTACGCCTATCAAAGTATTTAGTGATAGTCCTTTGGCTTATGCTTCAACAAAAGTGTATCAAAAGAACTTAAAACAGTTAAATAAAGAAGCCAGAGACTTTCAAGATGAAAATGATTCGCTTTTTGATTTTGAAAATTTACAATATATCCAAACTGAAAAATCAAGTAAGGCCATTTCAAATTATGCCGAGCCTTGTATCATCATTTCGGCTTCTGGTATGATTTCGGGTGGTAGAGTTGAACAACACATTGCTGCTAATATCAACAATGTATATTGTACTATTTTATTGGTGGGTTATTCGTCAGAAGGAACTTTGGGCTGGAAATTGATGAATGGACAAAAAACACTGAAAATCAAGGATGTAGAATATAATGTATTGGCAAATGTAGAAAAAATTGATATTTTTTCGGGACATGGTGACCAAGCAGATTTACTCAATTTTGTTAAAAAGCAATCGCCAGAAAAATTGAAAAAAGTGTTTTTAATTCATGGTGAAGAAGAAAGTATGATGACCTTCAAAGAGCTATTAGCTACCGAAGGATACCACAACATTGAAGTACCAGAAATGGGACAAGAATACATTCTTTAAGAGCCAGAAAGGCTATGCGAATCGTCAAAAAATTGGGCAGTCTTTTGAGTTAGGATGATATTTCTCTAATTTTGTGCGGAATTTTGGTGAAATTAAGAATATTCCTCCGAAATTTACCAATCAAAAAACAGCCAACGGATACTATACAAAACCGTAAAAAAAAAATATGCGTACTTTATTAGATTTTGAAAAGCCCATTGCTGAACTCGAAGCTAAATTAGCTGAAATGAAAAAATTAGCAATTGATAATAATGTTGATGTTTCTTTGGCGGCGTCGCAATTGGAAGCCAACATCGAAGAACTCAAAAGAGAAACTTTTACAAATCTTACTCGTTGGCAAAGAGTCCAGCTTTCTCGTCATCCTGAAAGACCTTATACCCTCGACTACATCGAAAATATCTGTGAAGAATTTATCGAAATTCATGGCGATAGAAATGTTGCCGACGACAAAGCGATGGTAGGCGGATTTGGTAAAATTGACGGACAGACCGTAATGATTATCGGTCAGCAAAAAGGTCGTAATACCAAGCAACGTCAATTACGTAATTTCGGGATGCCTAACCCAGAAGGTTACCGTAAAGCTTTACGTTTGATGAAAATGGCCGAAAAATTCGGAAAACCAATCGTTACTTTGATTGATACTCCCGGTGCATTTCCAGGCTTAGAAGCAGAAGAACGTGGACAAGGTGAAGCAATTGCCAGAAATATCCGTGATATGTTCATGCTAAAAGTCCCTGTTATTTGTATCATCATTGGTGAAGGTGCATCAGGTGGAGCTTTAGGAATTGCCATTGGCGATAGAGTATTGATGTTAGAAAATACTTGGTATTCTGTAATTTCTCCAGAATCTTGTTCTTCTATTTTGTGGCGTTCATGGGACTTCAAAGAGCAAGCAGCCGAAGCCTTGAAACTTACTGCTACCGATATGTTGAAAAATGGTTTGGTAGATGGTATCATTCCTGAACCACTTGGCGGAGCTCATCTGAATTATGCTTTGGTAACACAGACTGTTAAAAAAGTAATTCTTAATACAATCGCAGAACTTCAACAAATTAGCCCAGAAGAAAGAATCAACCAAAGAGTTGAGAAGTTTTCGGGAATGGGAGCTTATAACTAATGAAAAACATCATCTTCGACTTAGGGAATGTCATTATCGACATTGATTTTGAAAGAACTTTTAAAGCATTCGCCTCAATTTCTGAAACGATTGATTGGAGAGAGGGCGAGCGTATTTTGAAAGAAAAACAAATTTGGTCTAAGTACGAAAAAGGACTTTTTACGGATAGCGAATTCAGAGACGTTATCCGTAATGAGTTCCAAATTGATGCGACAGACGAGCAAATTGATACCGCTTTTTGTGGTCTATTGATGGATATTGAGCCTGCTCGCATTGAACTCATCAAGAAATTATCTTCAAAGTATAATACTTATATCCTTTCAAACACCAGTAATATCCATATTTTGGAGGTTGAAAGAATCTTAGAACGTTGTACTGGCGTAAAAAAATTGAGTGATATTTTTCATCACGTTTTCCTCTCTTACGAAATGGGGATGCTCAAGCCTGATGTTGAAATCTATGAAGAAGTATTGAAAAAAGCTAATCTTGTTGCCTCAGAAACTTTATTCTTAGATGACCTTGTCGCAAATTTAGAAGGAGCAGCAAGTATTGGCATACAAACAAAACAAATTGTTCCTCGTGAGTTTACGATATTAGACTTATTCGCAGATGAAATATAAAACCGAAATTATTCAAGCAGTTCTGTTTATCGTCACCTTAATTACAACCACCTTGGCAGGAGCAGAAGCCATTACTGCTAAGGCTTTTTTCTTCGTTCCAGAACCTTATCTTCTACATTTCCCAGACGACTTTTGGCAAGGCTTACAATTCTCAATTCCATTTTTAGGAATTCTTACTTGTCACGAATTTGGACATTATTTCACCGCCAGATACTATAAAATCAAAACGACTCTCCCCTACTATATTCCGATGTGGCTGAGTGCTTTAACCACCAGCATCGGAACTTTGGGAGCTGTGATTCGTATCAAAGGCATTACTCGTTCCAGAAAACAATATTTTGATATTGGCATTGCAGGGCCATTAGCAGGTTTTGTAGTAGCTTTGGCAGTTTTGTATTATGGGTTTACTCATCTTCCTCCGTTTGAACATATTTTCACTATACATCCTGACTATCAGCAATTTGGCAAAAATTATGCAACTGAAATTTTAAGTATCCCCAAATTTATGGATGGACAAATGGTTTTAGGAGATAATCTACTGTTTAAATTCTTCAAAACTTACGTAGCCGACCCTGCATTAGTTCCACCTAATTTTGAGATGATGCACTATCCGCTCATTTGGGCAGGATACTTAGCTTTGTTTTTTACTGCCTTGAACTTATTCCCAATCGGGCAATTGGATGGAGGACATATTTTGTACGGATTGATTGGTAAGAAAAATTTCAATTTCATCTCTCCCATTATTTTTATTGCTTTTGCTTTTTTTGCAGGCTACGGAATGTTTACCATTACCGATATTAAGAATATTGGAACGGCAGGCTACTATCAAAGTGAATCAGATTTTTTCTCTTGGCTTTTAGCCTATATATTCTTCCTAAGACTCTGTTTTTCAAGGATTTCAGAAAACCAAGTAACCGCTTGGGTACTTAGTTTAAGCGTTGTAGTAGCACAATTAGCCTTGAGTTATATTCCACAAATTGCTACGATGCACGGTTTTTCGGGCTTTTTTCCTTTTATTTTCTTACTTGGTAGATTCTTAGGAATTTATCACCCAGAAGTAGAAATCGACGAACCACTTGATTTCAAAAGACAATTATTAGGTTGGCTAACCTTAGTAATTTTCATTTTGTGCTTTACGCCTTATCCATTTATGCAAATTGATTTTTCGGCGAAATAATAGATATTTGTATATCCGTTTACACCGCAAGAATCCTTAGCCATATTTCAAAATCTTAATTTTAAATCGAAATGTTGAACTTCATATTCAAATTTTTATTCAAAATATCGGGATGGAAACTTATCGGCGAGTTTCCAAAAGACC
Organism: Arcicella rigui; assembly: GCF_034929435.1. Taxonomy (NCBI): domain Bacteria; kingdom Pseudomonadati; phylum Bacteroidota; class Cytophagia; order Cytophagales; family Flectobacillaceae; genus Arcicella; species Arcicella rigui. The sequence continues at coordinate 107,891 of NZ_JAYFUM010000003.1, read as the reverse complement.
TCAAAAAAAGTATTGTCATCGTTGCTCCACACGCAAAATCGGTTGACTTCCCTATCGGAATCGGTGCAAGAGCAGCCATGGGTGTAAAAATGGGTTTTCTTGCTAAAAAAGAATTGTTTGAAGGGCCATTCGGTTGGTTATTTACTTTTTTGGGTGGTTATCCTGTTGACCGTTCTTCTAATAACCAAGTAGTGAAAGCCGTTACTACTTTGTATAATTCAAAAGAAGAATTGCACTTAGTAATTGCCCCAGAAGGAACACGCAAAGATGTGGACAAACTAAAAATGGGCTTTTACTTTATTGCCAAAAACTCACAAGTACCTGTGGTCATGATTGGTTTTGATTATGCCATCAAAGCAATTGTCATCAGCGAACCTTTTTTTACCAGTAATGATTCTCATGGAGATTTAAGAAAAATTGCTGAGTATTTTAATAAAATTGGAGGTGATAAAAAAACTTGGGTAAGTAATTACTTGAAGTATTAATCAGGATTTATATTCAAAAAAAAAGGCTTCATTTGGGTGAAACCTTTTTTTTTGAGTATGAGTTTTTCTAATTTTTCAAATAATTTACCATCAACGAGCCTGCTTTTTCTGATGCTCCTTTTGTTCCCATTTTTTCTCTGATTGCTGCATAGCCTTCTAATTGTTCATTTCTGCCAGTTGCATCAAGGGTAATTTTTGATAATTCAATTTGAAGTTTTTCTTTCGTCAAATCATTTTGAATTAATTCGGTTACTACTTTTTTCTCCGCAATTAAATTCACTAAAGAAATATACGGTACTCTAATGAGTCGTTTGACAATTTGATAAGTTATCCCGCTTGTCCGATAACAGACTACTTGAGGTACATTCAATAAAGCCGTTTCTAAAGTAGCCGTTCCAGAAGTAACTAAAGCTGCATCGGCTACCGAAAGTAAATTGTAGGCATCGTCATAAACAATTTTAATTGGAAAAATAGATTGCCAACGAGTATATAATTCACGTGGTAAATTTGAAACTGCCGCCACAACAAACTGATAGTCTGGGAATTCATATACTTGCGAAAGCATCATGGCAAGCATTTGCTCTACTTCTTGTTTTCTACTTCCCGGCAATAGAGCAATGATGGGTTTTTGTCCCAAGCGTGCTACTTTTCTAAAATTTTCGGTTGGCTTAAAATCGGCGATGGCATCAAACAAAGGATTTCCAACATAATCTACTTCGTAATCGTATTTTTTAAAAAAACTTTTTTCAAAAGGAAAAATCACGAATAGTTTATCGACAAACTTTTTCAAATTCAAGGCTCTTGATTGATTCCAAGCCCAAACTTTTGGCGAAATATAATAGAAAGTTTTAAAACCGTTGGTTTTGGCAAACTTAGCTACTCTCATATTAAAGCCTGCGTAGTCAATCAGAATAACAACATCGGGTTGAAATTGAAGAATATCTTTTTTACAAAAAGACAAAAAACCTAAAATGGTAGGAAGATTTTGAAGGACTTCAAAGAAGCCCATGAAGGCAAGGTCTTTGTAATGTTTTACGATTTCAGCTCCAGCGGCTTGCATCATGTCGCCACCCCAAGCTCTAATTTCGGCAGAACTATCTTGTTTTAGTATTCCTTTAATCAAATTCGAGCCGTGCAAATCACCCGAACGCTCACCAGCGATAATATAATATTTCATAAGATTTCGGTTTTGGGATTTCGGATTTACGATTATTCAAAAGTACTCCGAAATCCGAAACTCGAAATTATTTTTTATTCTTCTCCAAAATACTCTACAAAGTTTTTCTGAGTTTCTAATAAGAGTAAGCTGTGTAATTTGGCAGTAGCCGAAGCTTCTGAAATTTTCGGAGCAAGTATTTTCCAGATTTCCATCACAAAAATTTCACAACTCGCCATTTTTCCTTGCATAAAATCTACGTCAAGATTTAGGTTTTTATGATCTACTTTTTCGATGACTTCTCTTTTAATAATATCTCCTAATACTTTCAAATCAATCACAAAACCAGTGTCGGGATCGGGTCTTCCTTTGACTGTTACGACTAATTCAAAATTATGACCGTGCCAGTTGACATTAGCACAAGGGCCAAATACTTCACGGTTTTTCTCTTCTGTCCAGTTCAGATTGTATAATCTGTGTGCAGCATTAAAATGTTCTTTACGACTTACGTAAACCATTGTTTTCAGTGTTTACAAGTGAAGGCATTATTGGGAAAACAATAGCAATAAATACCTATGAATATGACTAAACGACAAAATTACGATGATTTTATTCTCAAAAAAAATAAAAAGCAGATTTAGGTAGCATCCTGATTAAATTCAATTTTAAAATATAGAGGTTTTTACTTACTTATTTTGAACAAAAACATTAAACATATTGATTTTAAAAGTAAAAAACTCAGACAATTCTTGGAAAATTTATATTTTTTCCAAAATCAGTGTATAGTTTTAATGAAAACTTAATTTTAATTTTGATAGTTTTTAAATTCAACCTAACACGTATAAATACAATTTAATAATTGCCCTTCTATGATTATTGTTACAGGTGCCGCAGGATTTATTGGAAGTTGCTTGATTCAACGTTTGAATCAGGACAATTTCAATTACATCATCGCTGTTGATGATTTTTCTGATGAACAGAAAAATAAAAATCTTGATGGCAAAAAAATTCAAGAGCGGGTTGACAGAGAAAATTTCTTTGAGTGGCTTGATGCCAATTATCAAGAAATTGAATTCTGTTTTCACATCGGTGCCAGAACCGACACGGCTGAATTCAACGTTGATATTTTCAATAAGTTGAATCTAAATTATTCTAAAAAAATCTGGAAGAAATGTCACGATTACCAAATTCCATTGGTCTATGCTTCTTCGGCGGCTACTTATGGTTTGGGAGAATTGGGCTATGATGACAACGAGTCGTTGATTTCGCAGTTGAAACCATTGAATCCTTATGGTGAATCAAAAAATGATTTTGACATTTGGGCATTAAAACAAGAAGAACAACCTTTCTTTTGGGCAGGTTTGAAATTCTTTAATGTTTACGGGCCGAATGAATTTCACAAAGGAAGAATGGCTTCAGTGATTTGGCATACTTTCAACCAAATTAAAAATACTGGTGGAATGAAGCTTTTCCGCTCGCATAATCCAGATTTTAAGGATGGCGAACAAATGCGTGATTTCGTTTACGTGAAAGACGTTGTGGAAGTTTGTATTTTCTTGATGCACCACCGCAGAAATTCAGGTATTTATAACTTAGGTTCAGGCAAAGCTCGTACTTTCTTAGACTTGGTAAAAAATACCTTCAAAGCTTTAGCGGTTGAAGAAAACATTTCATTCATTGATACTCCAGAAGATATTAGAGACAAATACCAATACTTTACAGAAGCCAATATGTCGAAATTAAAATCTATTGGCTACGACAAACCTTTTACTTCATTAGAAGATGGTGTAAGTGATTATGTAAAAAATTACTTAGCTGCTGCGAAATATTTTTAGTAGCTATTAGCTTTGAGTTTTGAGCAATGAGTAAACATAAAGTCCAGATTGAGATTCAATCTGGACTTTATGTTTATTAACGAAACTCAACATTCATCACTCACAATTCGCCACTTTAAGACGGATATTCTATCTTTTCTCCAGTCTGCTTAAAACCTTTTTCTTCAAAAAGTTTTTTCCAACCTTCGGTGATAAAACCAATTCCATAGCCAATCAACTGAACAAAAACAGCGACGATACTCAGTAGTCCGACTTGAATACTTTTATTTTTAATACTTGAATCTACAAAATTCAACAAGACGTAAATTCCTAATAAAACGATTGCCAAGTAAAAAAAAGGCGTAAACACCAAATACCAGAGAGGAATTGAAAAGCATCCCAAAGTAAAAATCATTGGAAAAGTATGCACCAATTTTAATTCTTTAGGAAAGTAACGACTGATATTGATACGAGCTTTACCGAAAAATCTAAGCTGACGATAAAACTGTACAAAACTGGTTCTGCGTTTGTGATAGATAAAAGCGTCTGGAATTAAACCAGATTTAAAACCCAAAGAAATAGCTCTGATACTGAACTCAATGTCTTCGCCCATACGAGTAATGATAAATCCTTTGGTTTTTTCATATACTTCTCTGGAAAGTCCCATGTTAAAACTTCGTGGATGGAAAGTACCTCCTAAGTTCTTTTTACTTCCACGAATGCCACCCGTAGTAAACACCGAAGTCATAGAGTAACTAATGGCTTTTTGAATGGGCGAAAAATTAGGATGGTCACGGTCTGGCCCGCCGTAAAGATCTAAGAATTGAGTATTTAATTGATTTTCAACAATTTCAAGATAATTATTTTCAATCAAAGCATCCGAGTCAAGGATAATGAAATAATCTCCAGTAGCTTTTTGAAATCCTGCATTTCTGGCAAAGCCTTGTCCAGTATTTTGTTGGAAATAATAATGAATAGCTAATTTTTCTTTAAACGTATTCACTACATCCTCGCATTTGGTTACAGAACCATCTTCAATAATGACTACTTCAAAACAAGTATATGTTTGTTGTACAAGGCATTGGAGCAATTCCTCCACTTCGTCGGGACGATTATAAACAGGAATAATAATAGAATATTTTCGCATCAAGTAATTTAGAATTTGTTGGCAAATTACGAGCTTTTTTAGAGAATATGAGTATTTAAACTACAGGAATTGCGTTTTAACATAAATCTCAAGCGACTCTATAAAAATAATTGTTTGAATAGAAACTCTATGTTTTGTATATTAGCTAAACCTTAAGATAGCAATATCATAATAAGCCAATGGAAGCAATTTTGAATTTTAACATCCCACTTACATTTCAGCAGATAGCTGAAATTGTTAAACAATTACCAAAGAAAGAACAAGCAGATTTGGTTAAAATCCTTCAAAAAGAAGTAATGGAAAAAGAAACAATTCAGACACACTTTGCCACTGAAAGTATTTTAGCAAAAGAATGGCTCAACCCTGAAGAAGAAAGTGCATGGCAACATTTGTAAAAGGAGAAATTGTTGTTCTCCCCTTCCCTTTTTCTGATTTATCATCTTCTAAAAGAAGACCTGCTTTGGTATTAGCAAACTTGCAGGGAGATGATATTATTCTTTGTCAAATCACAAGTAAGAATACTAAAGATAATTATGCTATTTCTCTCGAAAACAAAGATTTAGTAAGTGGTTCACTTGCATTAAGCTCAAACATTAGACCCAACAGATTGTTCACTGCTGATAAAAGTTTAATACTTTATACTTTAGGAAAAATCTCTATAACTAAATACAGAGAAGTTACTAAAAGTATAAATGATTTAATTGAAATCTAAAACCTACATTTCTCTAACTTCCTTTCCTTTCACAGTCATTTTCCAATCACCAAAACTCCCATAGAGGAAAAATGACCCAAATCTGAATTTTTCTACTAATTCTGTTCCTTCTGACACTGAATCAAAAAACTCTTTGTCAACTGGCAATTCAAATTCAACGGCATTGACAGCATCTTTTATATGCTTTTTGATACTCAATGAAAAATGAGATTGTTTCAAACGGATTTTTAAAATATACTTAGGCGATTTTGCTACACCACCTGCTTTTAGGGCTTCCAATTGGGCAGTCAAAGCAGCATTCTCGGCTTTCAAAGCTTTGATTTCACTACTATTTCCGCAAGCAGTTAATAGAAAAATTGATAGGACAAAAAGTAAAGATTTGGTTTTCATATTCGGCAATTGTTAAAGTTGAATGAATAAATACATAGGTAACACAGTTTTTAATGTCCTACAAATTATTTATTTACAATTTAACAAAAATAGGGAAGAACGGTCGTCCTTCCCTATCAATAGATGGATTAGCGTCTTCCACCACCTCTGCTACCGCCACCACCAAAACTTCTATAAGCTCCTCCGCTGAATCCTCCTCTATTTTGGAAACCACCATAAGAATTAATTGTTCTATAAGTATTGCCACGATTGTAGTTTCCATTTCCAAAGGCATTGTTTTGATTGCGGACAACACCATTGTAACCGTTATCTCTATAACCCATCATCGGACGATTGACAACTGCTGTACGATAATAATTGCCAAAATGATGATATAAATAGGGATAATTTAGATAATAGCCTCCATTGAAAAACCAATTTGAAAAACCCCAATAAGGAAAAACGCTCAAACCAAAACCTCCATAACCATAAGAAAGTCCAAAGCTATTCCAATAAGCACTTGGATACCAAAGTGGAGAACCATACCAGAATGGATAACCAAACCAATAAGAATAAGGATTTGCATAGCCATAATTATAAGCATTACCATAAGCTACTTGTCCGTTTGGTAGGATATAGCCATTACTTCTGGCAAAATCTTTGGCCGCTTGGTTAAGTTCTTGTTTTGCTTGTGGATTACTTTCTAATTCTTTTTTATAAGCCGCCAATTGAGCTTGATTTTGTACCATCAAACTATCATGTAAAGTAGCTAAAGTTGTTTTTACTCCTTCTTGGTCGGCGGTGTATTGCTGTCCCAATTTTGTCGTAAGATCAAGATTATCAGTTAGCAAAACCATGATGTCGGGATACTTCGCAAGTTTATTAAAAGCTTCTTGTGTTGGAGTATCCAAAGGCTGAATGGCTTTTGCAAAAACATCTTGAGCTTGTTGGTTCAAAGCATCTGCTTGTTGTAAATCGTCTTTATGAAAACGATACAAACGCCAAGCTGCTTTTTCTAAATTTTCATCGCCATTGCTGGGTAATAATTGTTGAATCGCTTCACGACTTTTTCCTTCGGGCATAGTTGCCAACGTATGTGTTAGGTCTGGGAAACGAGTTAATTCATAAAACCAGCCTTGTTTTTTCTCGCTAAAATCATTAATCAAAGCTCTAAAAGATGCTTGAGTTTGATTTTTGGTTTGTTGCAAAGTACTCAAAGTTTGTGGATGCTGACTTGCCAATAAAATTGCCTGACGTACATCGGCATCATAAGCCGCTACGGCATTTTGCATTCCTTTGTCAGTTTCCAATTGGTTAGTTTGTGCAAAAGTTGCATTCACCAACAACATCATTGCTACCAATATTGATAGTCCCCAGCCATTTTTCATATTACTATTAATGGCAACTTTTCTGAAAATCATGTTAGTTTTCATTGCTTTTAGTGATTAAAGTTCTAAGAAAAAATAAAATCTAAAATGCTCTTTGTCATGAAATACTTTAGCTAAATCCAAAAGAAGACAAACATAAATCACTGGTTTACAAGCCAATAAAGTGTCTTTCATCTGAAAATACTTTCAGTAAAACAGAGCGTGTACTCAAGAAAACATTGAATGCTATGAAAATCAACGACATAAATATTTCCAATTATGGAAAAGTATGTACAAATGATTTACATACAGAGAGGGGCTATAAGAAGGAGAGTTTAAAGTTTTTGTATCGAGCAAATGCGAAGCATTTGTTTGCAAACCAAGATAAAAGTATTCACCATAATTGAATGATTTGTCAGTATCTTGGCAGGTATCATCTTCTACCAAATTATTTGCTTCGCAAACAACTTGATTGAATAATACTTTAGGAAGAGATGAAAAGTTGGCTTGATGAAAATGTAATACATTATCTGGATGATTGAGCGTAAAGGTCGCTCCTTTCAAGCCAAAGCTCATAATAGAAAAAGTAATGAGCAAAAATGATAATATAAAACTTCTTCTAAACATTTCCTTTGTCGCCAATAATGATTGAGAACAACTTTCATTTCAAGAATATAAACGCTGAATGGTTTAAATTCTTGTATTGTTTAGATTTGTTTTTTGTGGGGAGGTTTAATAGAGGAGTTTGTTTTTTTAACTTTAAATCAATAGCTTTTTATGGTTTTGTATCTAATGCACAGAATTTCAGTTCTTTTTCTAACACTTCCATCTCACTTGTCCATAGATTATTGGCTTGAAAAATTTTTTTAATCTCCAAAAAATGCGGGTCGTTTAGTATGGTAGTTGCCACTGTTGCACTGTAAGCTTCTTTTCTTGTACCTTGTTTCAATAAGTTTTCAAAAGAATTTGTAATTTCTAAAATTCTGGACACGTCTGAATTCTTTATAAAATAATCAACTTGGTTGTATTGCTTGTTCAACTCAACTTGGACTGCACGACGAATTTCTGAACGTGGTTTTAATAATTGTTCTGAATCATTTAATCCTAATATAATTTCAGAGTTCCTTCCTTTTTGGGTTTTACCAAAAATCATAGCATCTATCATATAAAGATGTTCTTTAGGCTCATCTCGAACAGGATGAATAATTGGATAAGCTTTATCACCTTTTTTTGTATTACAAAACTTACTCACAGGTAATAAATTATCCCATTCTACTACTTTATCTGGATGTACTGATTTTGGCAAAAAATGTTCTACCTCCATATACTTCCCTTCTTCTTTCAGTTTGATTTCAGAGTAAGCACATTTACTATTACTCAATTCGAGTAATCTATTTTTAATAAAGTCTTTATTCCAAACGGGACTTTTGTCTTGTTTGAATTTTGTTGTTAGTTCTGCAACTAATTGTGGTGTAAGTTGAGACGGTGGCGGAACTGCTTCTAATTTAATCATACTCCAATCGGCATTAAAGAAGACATTTGTATTTGTAAAACTTTGCGTTGATAACTACTTGGTGAAAGAATTTCGTCTAAATGCTTGTAAAGGCTCTGAGCTTTTTCGTAATTATTTTCCAAAATAGCATTCTCAAAATCTTCCATCAATTGCAAGTATAAATCAGAACGAGTACGTTCGCCTAAACTCATTAACTCTGTTAGGATTTCATCAATTGTCCAACCTTGAAATGAACCAAATCTTTGTCTGATATTAATGCCATTTCCCTCAGGATTATCATCTTTTTCAAGCATTATCAAGTTTACATTATCAGCAGACTGGATAATAAGCGGACTATGAGCAGTAACAATAAATTGTACATTGGGGAACAAATCACTTAGGTATTTAATGATTTTACGCTGCCATTCTGGATGCAAATGCAAATCAATTTCATCTACTAACACAACTGACGAACCATGTAATGGATTGGGTAAATCTGGGAAAGTATCAAACATTCGTTTTGCTAAATCAGCTACCCAAGCCAAAGTAGCTTGGTAGCCATAGCCTAAATCTTCCATTCGTACCCAATCGTTCGAGGTCAAAAATTCAGGAAAGGTTTCGTAGCTTGATTTATCGGGAATGGTTTGGATTCTAATATTACTTACATCTGGTAATAATCCGTTGCACAAAACTTCCTTTACTTGATTATACCTTTTTTCAGCTCCATCAATTTTACTAATTGAAGCAAAATGTAATTCTTTTAGCCATTCTTCTACATTCAATAGTAAGGTTTTATTATCAAAAAGACCTTGTGTGCTATCTTCAGTTGGAGATTGAGAATCAACCATCATACGTGAAGTACCATAGCCAAAAAGTTTAAAGTGATTAAGTTCTTTAACAAAATCAGAGTTGACCAATACACCATTATTGATATATGTTAAATTGAGATTTTCGAGCCATCTAACATCCAAACTTTCCCATTGCATTCTGTATGATTCAGGCATAATCTTTGCCACATTCCCATGGATAAATGGAGTTTTTTTTAATGGAATTAATCCATTATTTTCTTTAGATAGAAGCTCACTCCCAATAAATAATAAATTTTCATCAATTGAAACATATTTTTGAAATAGGCTGAAACTTCTTATGTCATTGTTAAACTTTTGCGTTTCCTTTCTATGAAAAAATTCAAATAATGATATTGCTCTTAAAATCGTAGTTTTTCCAACATTATTATTCCCTAAAATCACCGTCCATTGAATAGGATTATTATTCCCATCATTCAAGTTAATTTCATGATTACCTTTAAAACAGCGTACATTTTTTAAATATAGCTTATTCAAATAAACCCCAAATTGGTCTGTATTTTGTCTAAACGTATTCATTTTTTTATTCAAATTTAGGAGTCAATGATTTTAGTTTTTGGCAAGTCGGGTTAGAAACCCGACCTACGGTTTTTATTAATTCAAAAATAATCTTCCTCTGAGGCTATTCAATTTTACACAAAGGCAATTAATTTTTCCTCAATCCAAAAATTGTTTTCCTCTGGAGATTTTACTCTTTCCTCTGAGCTTATTATTTCTTCCTCAATCCATTTTGAAATTACTCAATCCGAAAATAATCTTCCTCAGAAGTTGTTTCATTTTCCTCCGAGGCATTTACAATTTCCTCAATTTGTTCTTTAGCAAATTTTGTTAGTAAATTATTTTCGGATTGGAAAGCCGAGCTACTGGATTTCTTGTAAACTTTCGTAATTGGCTTGTAAAATGGTGGTGATGTGTTCGTCTGTCAAGGCGGTTGAAAGGAACATGGCTTCGTACTGCGATGGTGCTAAGTAAATGCCTCTTTTCAACATGGCTTGGAAGTATTTTCCGAAGGCTACGGTGTCAGAAGTTTTGGCATCTTCAAAATTGTTTACGGGCTTGTCGGTAAAGAATAGCGTAAACATTGAACCAACATGATTTAGGGTATAATTCAATCCTAATTTATTCATGTTTGCCTTCATCCCATCGGTTAATCTTGTACCTACTTCTTCCAAACGAGTGTAAACCGAAGGCGTTTCGTTCAAGTGATTCAACATCGCTAAACCTGCTGCCATTGCAATTGGATTTCCTGATAATGTTCCTGCTTGATACACGGGCCCTGCTGGCGAAACACAATCCATAATTTCTTTTTTACCGCCATACGCTCCTACTGGCATTCCTCCGCCGATGATTTTTCCCATGGTCGTCATGTCAGGAGTAACGCCACAACGTTCTTGGAATCCTCCTTTTGACAAACGGAAGCCTGTCATTACTTCATCAAAAATCAAGACGATGCCTTCTTTATCACAAATACTTCTCAATCCTTCTAAGAAACCTTCTACTGGTTTTACTAAGCCCATGTTGCCTACTACGGGTTCAAGAATGATACAAGCGATATTGTTTTTGTTGGCATCTACCAAGGCTTGAACGGCTGCTAAATCATTGTACGGAGCTGTTAAAGTATCGTTGGCTACGCCTTTGGTTACGCCTGGTGAGTCTGGACTTCCGAATGTCATTACGCCAGAGCCTGCTGCTATCAAGAATGAATCGCCGTGTCCGTGATAGTTTCCTTCAAACTTAATGATTTTGTCTCTGCCTGTATAACCACGAGCTACTCTTACAGCAGACATGGTTGCTTCTGTTCCTGAGTTTACCATGCGGACTTTTTCAACTGATGGAATCATTGAACAAATCAATTCTGCCATTTCTACTTCTCTGCGAGTGGGAGCTCCAAATGAAAAACCGCTTTGAATCGCATCTGCAACGGCTTTTTCTACTAATTCGTGGGCATGACCTAAAATCATTGGCCCCCATGAATTGATTAATTCAATGTATGAATTTCCGTCTTCGTCGTATAAGTATGCACCTTTGGCAGATTTGATAAAAATTGGGTTTCCTCCTACTGCACGAAATGCTCTCACAGGCGAATTCACGCCTCCCGGAATAAAGTTTTTAGCTTTTTGAAAAAGTTGTTCTGATTGTGTCATTGTTTTTTTATTAAAAGGACATTGGGGACTTTAGGATTTTAAGACTGGAGGACTTTAGGACTGGAGGATTCAAAAAAAACATTATTTTATGACGTAGTAGATATATCTTATCTAATTATCCTTAAAATCCACTCTATCTTAAAATCCTAAAGTCTTAAAGTCCTAAAGTCCCAAAATCCTTACTTCGCCAATACAAACTTATAATTTTGAAAAGTTGTTACTGGGCTAATTTGATTGTCTTGTGATTTGATATAATTGAAACCCGACAATGTGTAAGTTCCGTTATTGTATGTTTCCTGATTATCCAAGCCTTTGCGAATATTATAACCATTTTTGCCAAATAATCGTCCCCAAAACAAAGCCATATCGTAGCCATGAAAAGCGTAATATGAGGGAACAACACCATACTTGGCTAAATAATCTTTACGAAAAGCATCTACTTCTGGTTTTTCATTATCTACAAATTCAGGATTAATGCAATAAACTTCTCGTCCAGATAAAGTAGTACTACTCAAACTACTTGGGTTAAAAGCCTCGATACTCGTCACAAGTGGACTCATATTATCTTTTTTATTCAAAGCCGTAATCATCGACAATCCAGCTTTTTTATCAGAAGTAGCCAAGAAAATATGGCTTACTTTTCCGTCTGGTAGTTTAGTAGCAATATCTTCGGACGAAGTTTTAATTTTTTCAAATTTCACTACTTCATAACCTATATTTTCGATTTTCTGTTTGTAAATCGTTGCCATTGCAGAATCTACGGGCGAATCTGTGTAATAAATTGCCACATTTCTTCCCATAAAAGTTTGCTGTCTTACAAAATCTACGGCATTAGATGCTTGTGTGGCAATAGAAGGCTGTGCCAAGTACGACTGATTATTTTCTTTGATAAGACTATTGCTATTGGCAATGGGATTCAAAATCGGAATTTTATTTAATTCACAATAAGTAGAAGCAATTTTATTGGTTTCGGCATAAAGTGGCCCAATTAATAAATCCATTGACTGAAAGGACTGATTATTAATTAATTCCAACATTTGGTCGATGTCGTTTCCGACATCATAGACAAATAAATTGATAGTAATATTTTCTTTCAACAACTGCGTTTTTGCCAATTTCATCCCCTGATACAAATCCAAAGCATATTGGTTTTTACGAGTTTTGTCGATACTAATGTTGGCAAAATCTATCGGCAATAAAAGTCCAAAATTATAATAGCCTTTTGCTACTTTCTTGGTAGCATTTTGAACCGAAACAGAAGATTTTTTGAGTTTTTTATCGCTAAGAATGGCTTCATCTGGAAATTTCTTAAAGAGTTCTTCTAAAGTTTCTGCCGAAGTAATTTGTTCTGTGTAGAAGTACTTCATTTCAGCCAACTCAGCCAGTAAAGTAGGCTTTGTGATTTTCTGAGCTATACTAAATGCTTCGGCATATTTTTTTTCTTCAAAAGCAATGTTTGTCAATAAATAATTCACTTCGTCTTTATCATTCCAAGCTGGGAAAATCGTCAGTAAACTATTCAAATAAGTACGTGCATCGTTTACTTTATGCAGATGAATAGCACTTAGAGCCTCAAAATAATAAGCATAAGGCGTATAAGTCGAAATACTTTGTCTGGCTTTTTCTAAAGCAGCAAAGGCATTTTGGGCTTTAGCATATTCTTGATTTCTAAAAGCCTCAAGGGCTTTTTTATAGGCATTTTCATATTCCGAAGCGGTGCTTTGAGCCTTCGTGGCTTGAAAAGCAAAGAGTAAGATTAAAATCCAGATAAATCTATTTTGCATATTTCAATATTTGAGTTTTACAAAGATAATAAACTTTGTATATTCACGATTGTATCAATTACTCATCAAAACTTATTTCCCATGAACGTTTACTGGTATCTCAAGCATTTTAGAGATTTAACAACCACTGAATTATACCAAATTCTTCAACTTCGCAATGAAGTTTTTATTGTTGAACAGAATTGTCCATTTCAAGATTTAGATGACAAAGACTTTTACTCTTTTCATTTCATGGGCTTTGATACCGACACACAAAAAATCGTTGCTTATACTCGCTTACTTCCTCCCGGTATTTCTTATTCAGAAGCATCCATTGGTAGAGTAGTTACGTCACCAATGGCTCGTGGCACAGGTATTGGGAAAGTACTGATGCAAAAATCAATTGATACTTTAGAAGAAATGTTTGCCAGTGCCAACATCCGAATTGGAGCTCAACTTTATCTAAAAAACTTCTACGAATCCTTTGGCTTTCAGCAAGATAGTGAAGTGTATTTGGAAGATGGCATTGAACATATTTTGATGATTCGTGAAGTATAAAATGGAAAATATAGAAGATTTCAGAAAATACATACACGCCAATCCTGAACTTTCGGGGCAAGAAAAACATACAAGTGCGTACACCATTGAAACTTTGAAAAAACTGGGAATTACAGAAATTCATCAAGGTTTTTCGATGTACTCTTTCGTAGTGGTAATCAATGGAAAAGAAAAAGGTGCTACGGTACTTTTTCGTTGTGAATTAGACGCTTTACCGATTCAAGAAGAAAATTCTTTTCAGCATCGCTCTATTCATCAAGGAATTTCGCATAAGTGCGGACATGACGGGCATTTGAGCATCATGCTACGGTTTGCTCAGAAACTAATAGAAAAACCTATCACAAAAGGTAAAATTCTTTTGTTTTTTCAGTCCGCAGAAGAAACTGGTGCAGGAGCAAAAGACGCTATTGCATCGGGAATTTTCAAGCAATTTCAAATTAATTATGCTTTTGCTTTGCATAATTTACCCAGCTTCCCTTTGCATTCGATTCTTATCAAAGAAAAACTTTTTACGCCCTGTGTCGAAAGTGGTATTTTTGAACTAACAGGTAAAACCAGTCATGCCTCAGAGCCACAAAAAGGCATCAATCCAGCCATTGCCATCGCTACAATCATTCAGTATTTTGATACGCTGACAGTATCCGATAAAGCCCATAAAAACTATTTCCTAAGTACTCCTATCCATATCACAATGGGCGAAAAAGCTTATGGCGTTTCGGCTGGCAAAGCAACGATTGCTTATACTTTCCGTACTTGGGAAAATGATACATTCGAGCAAATCAAAACGCAAATAGAACAAAAAGTAAAACAAATTGCAGAAGCCCATCAACTTACTTTAAGTATCAATTGGGTAGAAACTTTTAAGGCAAATAACAATCATCCTGACGCTTATTTACAAATAAAAAGAGCAGCTCAAAAGCTACAAATGGACATCATTGAGCTTGAAAAACCTTTTGAATTTGGAGAAGATTTTGGACTATTTACACAGCAGTACAAAGGTGCGATGTTTGGATTAGGTTCGGGCATAGATTTATCGCCTTTACACAGTGCCGACTATGATTTCCCTGATGAATTATTAGAAACAGGCAGTGAAATGTTTTATCAAATAGCAGAACAGGTATTGAGTATAGACTAAAAAACATTTTTTGATGACTCTATCCTTTTGAAAAAGCTTATCAAGAAGAGTTTTAAAATTAATGTATTGATATACAAGTCATTAATTGATTCGCCAAGATTGTTTACTCTACCAAAGCTATTTATTTAAGACATTGCGTGTATTTTTGCTCAAAAGAAATAAACATTAGTGATGAATAAACAGCAAATCCAAATCATCTCAAACTCTGTGGGCGTGATGACCCATCAAGTACAAAACACCATTAATCTATTAGAAGAAGGCGGCACAGTGCCATTCATTGCTCGATACAGAAAAGAAGCCACAGGAAGCCTTGATGAAGTACAAATACTTGATATTAAAGACCTTTGGACGAAACTAAAAGAAGCTGATAAACGACGTGAAGGCATCATAAAATCCATTGAAGAACAAGGAAAAATGACACCTGAGTTATTAGAAAAACTCAATAATGCCTATCATTTACAAGAATTAGAAGACCTTTATTTACCTTATAAACAAAAGCGTAAAACTCGTGCTACCATTGCCATTGAAAAAGGATTAGAGCCTTTGGCAAAATTAATTTTCGAGCAAAAAGAAGCGAATATTCTGAAAAAAGCAGAAGCTTATCTCAACGAAAACGTCGCTAATATTGAAGAAGCCATTCAAGGTTCAAGAGATATTATTGCAGAATGGATTAATGAAAACGTAGATGCTCGCAATGCCGTGCGTAGAGTATTTGACCGTGAAGCAATGGTTTATGCGAAAGTAAAAAAAGGCAAAAGCGAAGAAGGCATCAAGTACAAAGACTACTTCGATTTCTGTGAGCCACTCAAGAAAGTACCTTCGCACCGTTTATTAGCCATTCGTCGAGGTGAAGAAGAAGGTTTCCTAAGCGTCAGTATTTCGCCAGAAGAGGACAATGCTTTAGGAGCTTTGGATAGAATTTTCTTGAAAGGTTTGCCCGATGCTAAAAAAATCGTAGAAGAGTCTATCACCGATTGTTATAAAAGATTGATGAAGCCTTCTATCGAAAACGAGTACGCAGGTTTTTCAAAAGAAAAAGCGGATACAGAAGCCATCAAAATTTTTGCTCAAAACCTTCGTCAATTATTGTTGGCATCACCATTAGGTCAGAAAAAAGTATTGGCTATCGACCCAGGCTATCGTACCGGTTGTAAAACTGTTGTGTTGGATGCACAGGGAAATTTAATTCACGATACTGTTATTTATCCTTTCGATAAAGTACAAGAATCTCAAAATACAATTTTAACCCTTTCTGAAAAATATCAAATTGATGCCATTGCCATTGGTAACGGAACGGCAGGAAGAGAGACGGAAGACTTTGTGAAGAAATTAGCCTTCAAAAAAACACCTCAAATCTTTGTCGTTTCCGAACAAGGAGCGTCTATTTACTCCGCCTCTCCTATCGCCCGAGAGGAGTTTCCTGATAAAGACGTAACCGTTCGTGGAGCAGTTTCTATCGGAAGAAGATTGATGGATCCTTTGGCAGAGTTAGTAAAAATCGACCCAAAATCTATTGGTGTAGGTCAGTACCAACACGATGTTGACCAAACTTTATTAAAAGGTACTTTGGACACCGTGGTAGAAAGTTGCGTAAATGCTGTGGGCGTAAATTTAAACACGGCTTCAAAGCATTTATTGAGTTACGTTGCG
Organism: Arcicella rigui; assembly: GCF_034929435.1. Classification (NCBI taxonomy): domain Bacteria; kingdom Pseudomonadati; phylum Bacteroidota; class Cytophagia; order Cytophagales; family Flectobacillaceae; genus Arcicella; species Arcicella rigui. The sequence goes on along the minus strand of NZ_JAYFUM010000003.1, from coordinate 91,233 downwards.
GGACTTGGGCCGTCTTTGGCTGCCAATATTGTAAAGTATCGTCAGGAAAACGGAGAGTTCAGGTCTCGCCAGCAAATCAAAAAAGTAGCTCGTTTGGGTGAAAAAGCTTTTGAGCAATGTGCAGGTTTCCTCAGAATCCACAATGCAGAAAATCCATTAGATAATTCGGCAGTTCACCCAGAAACATATCCGATTGTTGAAAAAATGGCAAAGGATTTGAAGTGTTCTGTAAAAGATTTGATGAGTTCGGCAGAATTAAGAAAACGTTTGAACTTGAACGCTTATACCAACGAAAAAGTAGGTTTGCTGACACTTCAAGATATTTTGAAAGAATTAGAAAAACCTTCCCGTGACCCTCGTGAACAACTTACTGCCTTTGAGTTTGACCCGAATGTAAAAAAAGTAGAAGATTTACATGAAGGAATGGTTTTGCCGGGTATTGTTACGAATATTACTGCTTTTGGTTGTTTTGTAGATGTGGGTGTAAAACAAGATGGTTTGGTACATATTTCTCAGTTGGCAAATCAATACGTTTCAGACCCCAATCAAGTTGTGAAATTACAGCAACAAGTACAAGTAAGAGTAATGGAAGTTGATATTACCAGAAAAAGAATTGCCTTGAGTATGAAGGCGGTGTAGATCTTTTAGGACTTTAAGACTTAATGACTTTAGGACTTGAGGATTTTGATTCTTTAATCCTAAAGTCCTAATTACAAAAGTCTTAAATTCCTCAAGTCATTAAGTCCTAAAGTCACAAAATAAAATGAACAACCTTGAAGTATGGATGCGGGGGCCAATTGCTGGACTTGCTCCTTTGTTACAACCCGCAGCACATGCCATTTTACAGGCTCGGGAAGAAGTAAATTTAATGATGATAGATTTCCCCGAAGAATTACTTTGGGAAACGCCAGCAGGCTGTGCTTCGGTGGCATTTCATTTACAGCATTTATCAGGAGTGTTAGATAGAATTTTTACTTATGCCAACGATAAAATGCTTGATGAAGATCAATTTGAACTATTAAGATTGGAGTCTGTAAAAAACCAACCCAATGTAAACGTAAAGTCATTGCTTACTCGTTTTAATAATCAAGTCAACAAAGCACTGACGCAATTAAAAAATACTGATGAAAAGTCACTTTTAGCACCCAGAGGAATTGGAAGAAAGAAAATTCCAACTAATGTAATCGGTTTACTTTTCCATGCTGCCGAACATACACAACGCCACACAGGGCAGCTTTACGTTACTGTGAAAGTATTAAAAGCTTCATTGGAAGCATAGTAAAGATTAACAAATCCAAAAACAAAAACCAGCAATTACATGAACAAACATTTGTCTAACAATGCTATCAGACTGCTTTCTTTATGTTTCTTAATGTTTATGTTAGATTCATGTCGCTTGTTTCGCCGTCGTGAAAGTGAACAAGCTGTTGTAGTTCCTCCACGCAAAAGCGAAAAAGTAAATACCAATAGTAAAACTACCAATACGATTATTTCAACAGCAAGAAGCTACACAGGAGTACCCTATTTAGCAGGCGGTGCCGACCGCCGAGGAATGGATTGTTCGGGTTTGCTATACTGCGTTTATAGCCAATTAGGATATAAAATTCCTCGAATTTCTATGAAACAAGCAGAATTTGGTAAAAAAGTAGAAATCGAAGACCTCCGCCCAGGCGATTGGGTATTTTTTGTAACCAACAAAGGAAATGTAGCCAATATCAACCATGCAGGCTTAGTAACCGAACTCAGAAGTAATAAAGAAGTAATGTTTATTCACGCTTCATCCTCAAAGGGTATTCGAGAAGACAATCTTTACAGTCCGTATTGGATTAGTTGTTTTGCCAAGGCGAGCAGACCGTTTTAAGCCAAATTCATTCCTAAAACCAAAGCCCACATCATTGCAAAACTAATCAACATTGAAATATTGACTAACATTCCAGCAATTTTGGTATCATATTCCAATTCGTCAGAGAATGGAAGTAAGGTCATAGCCACAGGAATAATCAAAACAATCAATAGCACATTTCTATAAAGTGGTTCAAAAGGCAAAAAGTAAAAGCATAAAAAACCCACTGAAAGTCCCCAAAAATACCTTATCGCTAATACTTTTGATACTTGTTTGAAAGTCTCGGAGGTTAAGGAAATATTCAAGTAAATTCCCATAATCAGTAACACAATCACTTTGTTTCCTCTGGCTAAAATATCTAAAATTTCAACCATAATATGAGGTAACTCAAAATTGGTAAGATTAATAACAATCCCAAGAAATAAAGCCTGAAATGGCAATAATGTAATGATTTTCAGAAAAGCCTTTTTGATATTTTCTTTTACTGTTGCACCTTCGTTTTTATCAGAAAGAAATACTCCTGTTCCATATACCAAGCCAAATACAGCAAAGGAATTTCCCAAATCGAACATCGCTGCATAAACCATTCCTGCTGGGCCCCAGATACCTTCAATGAGCGGATAAGCAAATAAACCCAAATTATAGCCTCCACTTCCCATAATCAAAAGCGTTCTGAGCTTTGAGGCTTGGTTTTTAAAAACCCAAGACGCCGTAAGCATTGAACAAATAGAAAAGCAGAAAGAAATAACTGGAAGTAACAATAAATTAACTTCAAAATGCACTCGCATCATTGTTACAAATATCAATGCAGGAAAAGTCGTGTGCATCAACAATTTGGAGATTATCTTTCCTTCTTGCTCAGTAATTATCTTTTTATACTTCAAAAAATAACCCAAAGAAATAATCACTAAGGCACTGATAAAAACGGTATTAGTTTGGTTCATACGATTTGCTAAGTAGAGCTTTTGGCTTTCTGAATCAGAAATGAATTAGCCAACTAAAAGCCTCTACTTTATATAAATTCAACAACAAAGTAAAAGTTGGCGTGAAGATATTTACAAAAGCGATGAAATAGATAAAATTACTGATGTTTTCTTTGATTTGTATGCTAATTAAATATACTATGTACACCAATAAATAGCTGTATGCCAAACTTCTTGTCACGTCTTCTACGGCAGTACCTACCAAAAATGACATCAAAAAAACAGCTAAAAACCATAAACCAACGAAGTAATATTGCTTTCTGAACAAATAAAAACAAGTACAGAAAATCAAAAGGAAATTCAGTTTCAGCGATGAATAAATGGCATAAGGAAGTTTCGTTCCGTATTTAAAAGCTAAACCAATAGTTACGCCACTATTTGCCCCGACAGGTGTATTTAAATGATAATTGATATAAAAAATTACTCTTACCAAAACATAAACAAGCATACTAACAAATACCATCCAAAAGGAACGATTTTGCCAAATCATTTTTTGAAAAAACGTTTTGAAATTTTCTTTGGTAGTTTCGATAGAGTATTTAGTCAGTCCAACGAATAATGGAATAATCATAGAAGGAACAAGGCTTCGTTCGTCCACAAAATAGCTTAGCAACAAGAAAAAAACACAGAAAAGATTTCCAGAAAAGTACAAAGCCATCAACAAGGCAAAATAGGCATAAGAATCGTAGAAAAGAGTATCATAATTAAAAGAATTACCAACGTAAGAAAACAACAGAGCCACTGTTGCCCAAAAACTTATCGGCGGACTCTTCGTAATTTGAACAAGTAAACTAACAGAAAAAAATAAAAACAGAGGTAACAGTAAAAGTTGAAGATAGAAAAGTCTGAGGGCATTCAAATGAAAAACATTGGCAATAATGTATGGCGTTATTCTTAAATCTCTTTTTCTGTAATGTTCGCCGGGAGCAAAATTCAAGGTTGGTTTTAAAGGATTTTCAATTTTATTGTTCACAAACTGCTGCATCAATTGGTCGTTGTGCGTCCAATCATTATGAATTCTTTTGCGAACAATTTCAGGAAAATAAATAACTGAAAAGAGCAGAAAAACCAGAAAACTAAGTACAAAAACCCAATGTTTTTTTTGCAAATGGGTCGTTAGATACTGATTAAATTCGATAAAAACGGCATGGATATTAGGGAGCATATTATGAGTAAGGTTTAAGTGATAAAAGCAATTATATTGAAAAACAAATAAGTAAGGCAAACAAAAATAAACCATTTGAGCTAACAATCAGCCTTTTAGTCAATTTTAAAGCAAAAACATTCATTAAAAAAAGGCTTCTTGACAAATTTAATCTTCATATCATCTATAATTTCTGAGGTTTGACTAATTTTGCACTCATATTCAAAATTGATTAACCTTGAAAAAGACAAAATGTTAATCATAAACAGACAACATCAAAAAAATGGGTAAGAAAGTTTTAATTATTGGTGCAGGTGGCGTAGGAAATGTAGTAGTAAAAAAATGTGCCATGAATCCAGAAGTATTTTCTGAGGTAGTTTTAGCCAGCCGTACAAAACGCAAATGTGATGCTATTGCTGAAGAATGTGCTAAAATTGGTTTACCAACCAAAGTAGAAACAGCACAAGTAGATGCAGATAACGTTCCAGAATTGGTTGCTTTGATTAATCAAGTAAAACCTTTCATGGTAATTAACGTAGCTCTTCCTTATCAAGATTTAACCATTATGGATGCTTGTTTAGAAACAGGTGTTCACTATATGGATACTGCCAATTATGAACCTAAAGACGTTGCTAAATTTGAGTACTCTTGGCAATGGGCTTATCAAGAACGTTTCAAAGAAGCTGGTTTGATGGCTTTATTAGGTTGTGGTTTCGACCCAGGCGTTACGCAAGTTTATACCGCTTATGCCAATAAGCACCATTTCGATGAGATGCACTACTTAGACATTATCGACTGTAATGCTGGCGACCACGGAAAAGCTTTTGCTACAAATTTCAACCCTGAAATTAATATTCGTGAGATTACTCAAAATGGACGTTACTGGGAAAATGGAGAATGGGTAGAAATTCCAGCAATGTCAATTCACAAAGCAATTGAATACCCAGGTATCGGGCCGAAAGAATCTTATGTTTTATATCACGAAGAGTTAGAATCTTTAGTGAAAAACTTCCCTACTTTGAAGCGTGCAAGATTCTGGATGACTTTTGGTCAGCAGTATATTACACATTTACAAGTATTAGAAAATGTAGGAATGACTTCTATTCAGCCTATCAAATTCCAAGGTATGGATATAGTACCTCTCGAATTTTTGAAAGCAGTACTTCCAGAACCAGGAACGTTAGGTGAAAACTATACAGGAGAAACTTCAATCGGTTGCCAAATCAAGGGTATCAAAGATGGCGTTGAAAAAACATATTATGTTTGGAACAATTGCAAGCACCAAGATTGTTGGAAAGAAGTACAAGCACAAGGCGTAAGTTATACAACAGGTGTACCTGCTATGATTGGAGCAATGATGATGATTACAGGCGAATGGATGAAGCCAGGCGTTTGGAATTGTGAAGAATTGAACCCAGATCCATTCATGGCAATGTTGAATATTCATGGTTTACCATGGAACGAAGAAATCAACGGAACGCTTCCGCATGAGTATTAATGAATATGATAGAATTTTAAAGGAGAATATTGAACCTATTCTCCTTCCTTTTGCTCAAAAATTGTTAGGTTTAACAGGAGCAAAATATACTTCTATTAAAGATGACCTACATACAACTATTGAAAGAAAACCTGATTTCTTGAAAAAAGTGAGAGAAATAGGTGAAAATAAGAGCTACATTCTACAAATTGAGTTCCAATCGATTGATGAAAAAGAAATGGTTTATAGAATGCTGGAATATAAATCATTGCTTTTAAGAAAATATAAATTAGACGTTCGTCAATTTGTACTGTATATCGGTAAAAATAAACATCGGCGAATGACAAATAAATTGATTAGTCATGGGCTAACCTTTGATTATGAGATTATTGATATTCAAGAATTTGACTATGAGTATTTTCTTAAATCTGAAATTCCAGAAGAAGTGATTTTAGCTATTCTTTGCAACTTTAAAAATACTTCACCTGAAAAAGTCATTCATAAGATTTTGCATAAATTAGACGAACTATTAAATGGGCAGTCTCGTTTTGGAAAATATATGAAGCAGTTAGAGGTTTTAGCAAAACTTCGTGATTTACAAGAAGAAACTATCAAACAAACTACTAATATGCCAATAGTTTATGACTTAGAAACAGACATCCGTTTCATACAAGGTATGAACAAGGGTGAAGAAAAAGGCGAAGCAAGAGGTAAGGAAAAAGCACTTAATGATAATATCAAGCAATTATTATTATCAAATTTGCTAACTGTTGCTCAAATTGCTGAAACGCTAAAAGTGCCAATAGCTAAAGTAGAAAACATTAAAAATAGCTTATAATTACATCAAATGATAAATTCTCGTTGCCCGTGTTGAAAAATGCGGGCAATTTTGATAATTAAGAAGTATAAAATTCACAGCGAACCAATCGCTTTCCCGACAAGCAATTTCAAAAATTTATGATTGATTTCTCTCAGATACCGTCTCCGTGTTATGTACTCGAAGATAGATTATTAAGAAAAAACTTAGAACTCCTACAATACGTTCAGCAACAAGCTGGCATTGACATTATTTGTGCCTTGAAAGGCTTTTCGATGTTTTCTACTTTCCCAATGGTTCGTCAATATTTGGCTGGAGCTACGGCAAGTTCTTTGCATGAAGCACGTTTGGCTTTTGAAGAAATGGGTTCTAAAGCTCACGTGTATTCACCTGCTTATTTAGAAAAAGAATTTGATGAATTAATGTCTTACTCTTCGCACATCTCTTTTAACTCGTTGAATCAATTTGAAAAATTCAAAGAAAAATCAATTGCCAATGGTATTAGTTGTGGTTTAAGAATCAATCCTCAATACTCTGAAGTTGAAACAGATATGTACAATCCTTGTATTGCTGGTTCACGTCTGGGAATTACTCGTAACCAATTAGGTGATACTTTACCCGAAGGTATTGAAGGTTTACATTCACATACTTTGTGTGAAAACGATTCTTACACTTTAGAACGTACTTTGAAAGCGATTGAAGAACGTTTTGGCGACTTATTAAAACAAGCCAAATGGTTGAATTTAGGTGGAGGACATTTAATTACTCGTGCCGACTACGAGCCTGAGCATTTAATCAGTGTATTGAAAGGTTTGAAAAGTAGATTCCCGAATCTTAAAATCATTTTAGAACCAGGTTCGGCAGTAGGCTGGCGAACAGGCTATTTAACTTCCACAGTTTTAGACATTCTTGATTCACAAGGAATCAATGTAGCTATCTTGGATGTAAGCTTTGCGGCACACATGCCTGATACCTTAGAAATGCCTTATAAACCTCGTATTTTAGGGGCTTATCAAGAACCAACCGAAGGTAAACATACTTATCGTTTTGGCGGAATGACTTGTTTAGCAGGTGATTTTTATGGGGATTATTCTTTCGACGAACCTTTGAAGATTGGAGATTCTATCGTTTTTGATGATATGATTCATTACACAATGGTAAAAACAACTACTTTTAATGGCGTAAATTTACCTTCAATTGGCATTTGGCGAGAAGATGATACTTTCGATTTAGTAAAAACATTTGGCTACGAAAGTTTCAAGGATAGATTAAGCTAAAATAAAAAACCTGATGTTTGACATCAGGTTTTTTATTTTAGCTTAATCTATCATCAATTAATAACCCGAATTTTGAGCAAATGTAGCGTTTCCGCCTTCTGTACGGTCAATTTGAGTTTGAGGAATTGGACGAACCAAGTGAATTGCTTTAACATTTGGTGCGGCTTGTGGATTGTATTTTTGAACACGCTCAACAAGATTTCCCCAACGCTTTAAATCCATCCAACGAGTTTGCTCTCCTACTAATTCTCTTGCTCTTTCTTCAACAACAAGGTCGAAAGTCATTTGGCTTGTAGTAACTTCCATGGCTGATTGTTTTCCAGGCCATGCAGCACGACGACGTACCATATTGATAGCATCAGTCGCTGCTTGTTTGTTACCTGCCCCTAATTGAGCTTCAGCCAACATCAAGTACGTATCAGCTAATCTGAAAACGAAGTAATCACGGCTTCCAGATTCATAAGTCATATCTGGGCGTTTGGTATCGAAAAACTTCGTTAATGTTGGAAACAACGCTTCTGAATATTTACTTGGCACTAAAACTTGGTATTTTTTCTTGGCTCTTTCTTCTTTCGTCATCTCATAGCCAGGGATAAAAATAGCAGTATCACCAGCAGCAAAAGTCACAGTTGCTTTTGAGTCATCGAAAGCAGTATTATAAGTTCCTGGTTTATTGCTATACCAAGTATCTTTAAATGTTTTTTTATAGCGTGAATCATTTACTCTATCACCAAAAACAACATCAAGACAGTAAGCTGTAGGGCGTAAGCGTTTGAACGGTCGTCCATTTAACACATCACGTTGCATACCTGCTTGAACGTCGTACTGCATTCCATAAAACAAGTGCAAGTTATTACCACCATTTGCCGCACCAGTATTATTTGTTAAGTTAGTCAAAACATCAGATGTATATTGAACAGCAAAAACAATCTCTGAATTTTTCTGATTATTTTCGTCAAAAACGCTGGCAAAATTATCTAAGAGTTTAAACCCATAGTTATTAATAACGTTCGAGCATAAAGTTGCTGCTTTAGAGAAATCATCACTTGCTTTACTTGAAGAATAAGCCTTAGCTAAATAAACTTTTGCCAATGCCATTTCAGCCGCTGGTTTTGTAGCTCTTCCGTACTGCGAAGAAGAATTTGGTAAATCAGCAATTGCTTCTGTCAAATCTTTGATAATTGCTGCATACATTTCAGCCTCCGTAGCTCGTTTGGTAACTTTGGTAGGTGCTAAAGTTTCAGTTAGACGTAAATCTACACCTCCCCATTGTTGGAATAATATAAAATAGTAATGTCCTCTTAAAAACTTTGCTTCTGCTACTCTCAACTTTTTTACTGCATCCGTTACAGTTGCTGCTGGTGCTCTACCAATAATAGCATTACATGTATTTACTCCACGGTACAACTCATCCCAAATACTTGCTAAATAGTCAACAGTAGGGTTAAGTTGGGTATCATAGAAATGGAATCCTTTATAACCTCCATCAGCACCTGTTGCATAAATATCTGTTCCATACTCGGTAAGGGTTAACCCCGGCTGAGTACCATAATAATTTCTTAAACTCGAATAAGCTGCATTTACGGCATCTTCAAAACCTTTTGGGGTATTGATATACTCATTACTAATTCCAGAAACCACTTTTTCATCTAATAAATCAGAACACGATTGCCCAATAAGCATTAATGAGGCAATCCCTAAAATTCTGGCACGTTTGTATATATATTTGATATTCATCTTATTTTAGAATTAAATGTTTAAAAATTGGGCAATTTTAAAGGTTAATAGCCTTGCTTAAAATTTAGCGTTGATACCTACTGTAAATACTTTTGTTGCAGGAGTAATACCGCTGTTTACTGCCGTTCCTGATGTTTCAGGGTCAACTCCATTGTATTTTGAAATGAATTTAGACCATATAAATGGTTGTTGGATACTCGAAAACAATCTTAATGATTCCATTCCTAATTTCTTAGCAACACTGTTACTGAAAGTATAACCAAAATTGATATTTCTCAACTTAATGAATGAACCATCAAAATAAATAAGTGTTGTATTGTACTGAGGAAATTCTTGTGTACTAAATGGACGAGGGAATTCAGCATTAGGATTGTTTGGCGTCCAGTAATCAACTTTAATTTGCTGATAACGACCAGCCAATGCGTTGTTGTTTTGGTGGAAACCACTTACAATAGTCTGACCGAATCTACCAAAGAAAAAGAATGATATATCAAAATTTTTGTAAGAAAAGCGATTTGTTAAACCTGCCGAGAAATCCGGCACATCTGAACCTAACAATACTCTATCATTAGCATTAATTACACCGTCACCATTAGTATCTTGTACTTTAACTTGACCTACCCCTGCCCCTAAAGCATTTCCTTTGTCACCAGGGTAAAATTTAGCCGCTTGTTCAGCTTCGCTTACTTGCCAGATACCAGCCTTTTTGTAGTCAAAGAATGAGTTCAAAGGCTGACCAATAAACCATTTGTTACCAACATCGTCGATTGCTCCGTTGTAAAGTGAAACAATTTCTTCTTTGTTTTTAGTAAACTGGAAGTCTGTCGTCCACTTAAATCCACCTGCTGTATTGACATTAACCGTAGAAATACCCAACTCAACCCCTCTGTTTCTTGTTTCACCAACGTTACGAGTTACCGCACTGAAACCAATTGAACCTGGTAATTGGTCTGATAATAAAAGGTCAGTAGTGTTTGTCTGATACAATTCAATTGAACCTTGTACTTTTCCTTTCCAGATACTAAAGTCAACCCCAAAGTTTGTAGTTGCCGAACTTTCCCATCTCAAGTCTGGGTTTCCAATTGTGTTTGGTCTGTAACCGAAAGCACCTGTATTATCCCAAGCGTAAGTCGTTCTGCTTAATAAACCTTGTGTTTGATACGGAGAAACCCCTTGGTTACCCACAGCACCATAACCCGCTCTTAGTTTCAATAAGTCCAACCAAGTAATTTCTTTCATAAATCCTTCGTTGCTCATATTCCAACCAAAAGCAATTCCAGGGAAATTACCATACTTTGTATTCACACCAAAACGACTTGAACCATCACGACGCATCGTTAAAGTAACCAAATATTTATCATTGAAATCATAATTGATACGTCCCATCACAGAGTTGATAGTCCACTCTGTTAAAGCACTACCTACGCCTAATACCGACCCAGCATTTCCTAAGTTATAGAATTGTTGAGATTCAGCAGGCACACCTTGAACGTTTGTAATATAAGTTTCAAAACGGTCTTTTTGGATTGATTGAAGTAAAGTAACATTCAGATTGTGTTTTCCGAAACTTTTTGAATAATTCAGAATGTTTTCAAGCGTCCAGTTGAAGCCGAAACGGTTTTCATTACTTGCTTGTGGGTCACCACCTTTTCTGGCGTTAGTTTGTGCTCCAATGAATCTACCCCAACGAGAAATCGTAAAGTCTGGGCCAAATCTGGCTGTATATTTCAAACCATCCAAGATTTTTACTTCCGCATAAATACTATTGAAAATTCTGTATTTTTTAGTATTGTCCACTTGAGCACCAGGTACAATTTCAGCTAATGGGTTAGTTAATAAAGCATCATTGGTGGGTGTAAAATTAATCGTTCCGTCAGCTTTGTATGCCGCACCCAATGGGTTTTGCCCAAGAGTAAAACTGTATGGGTTTAAGTTTTCACCATTTCTCTCACTATACATTACATAAGTTGACAAACCTACTTTCAAATTTTTATTGATTTGATGGTCGATGTTTGCACGTAAAGTAGTTCTTGCATAATCTAAACCTTCAGTAATACCTTTATCTAAGAAATAACCACCCGAAATATAAAATTGAGTTTTATCGTTACCACCTTGAATACCAATCGTATGGTTTTGTTGGAAACCATTTTTCAAAATTAAATCTTGGTAATCAGTACTTCTACCTTGTGCCAAACCTTCAACTACGTTAGGGTCACCACCTAATACTGCTACTTTTGAATCAGCAACTGGATCCGACTGGCCAGTAGGTACAATCGTACCGGCCGCATTTTTATAGATACCTGTTGCACGATAAGCTTCTCTTACATATTCTGCAAACTCAGCCCCGTTGAATAACTGTAATTTGTTCAATGCTTGTGACTGACCCACATACATATCATAAGTAACAGTTGTCTTTCCTTTTACAGCACCTCTTTTAGTAGTTACAATCACCACACCGTTTGCACCTCTTGCACCATAAATAGCTGTTGCAGTAGCATCTTTCAATACTTCAATTGATTGAATATCATTTGGGTTCATGTCTTCATAACCAGCAGACAAAGGAATACCATCAACTACATACAAAGGGTCGTTACCAGCGTTGAATGAACGACGACCACGAATTAATATTTTTGGAGTAGTACCTGGTTTTGAACCCGATTGCGATACATCCACCCCAGCAGTACGTCCTTGTAATGCCTGACCTAAGTTGGTAATAGGCATTTCAGAAATTTGTTTTGATGATACTTGTGAAATCGCACCAGTCAATTGGCTTTTTTTCTGAGTACCATAACCCACAACTACCACTTCGTCAATTGATTTTACATCAACATTCATTTTCACATCAATTGATGAGCGATTAGAAACCGCTACTTCTACCGTAGCATAACCAACCGCCGAGAAAATTAAAGTAGCGTTTCCTGACGCTGCAATTTTATATGCACCATTAGCATCTGAAGTAGCTCCTTTATTAGTACCTTTCACAACAACGTTTACTCCGGGAATTCCTTGACCATCATCAGTTGAGGTAATTTTCCCCGAAATCGTCTGTTGCCCAAAGCTGGACATCGTAATTGTGATGAGTATCGAGCAAATCGCCCAACTCATCTTACTCTTGAAGTTTAGTAAAAGTTTCATACTCATGTGTTTTTGATTTTTTTTTAAGAATTGTGATAGTTTAAATAAACGAAAGGGTTGAATTGATTTTTTTCCATAGCTGGTCTATTTCATCCACAGAAATACTTTTTTGTTCAACATGACTGACAATGGCTTTTGCCATCTCAATTTCCTCTGATTTCTCTGGGTACTTCTCTAAAAATACTTGCCAAAACTTATCATTTTTAGTATTGCCCGAAGAGTTGACCCACTCTACAAAACAACTATCCGACACAAAGTCATCGGTTGTAAATTTTTTGTAATGTATAAATCTCTCGTTAAGCAATTTTATAAATATTTTAAGTAAAACTTGTATTTTGATGTAAAAGACAGCCCCTATTCTATTTCTACTCAATTTTTGGAAACTTTTATTTACTTTTTATCATTTTTTTTTGCACAAAAAAGGGTCAAAACTAAATGTCTTGACCCTTTTGTTTTTGAATTAAAGCTTTCTCAAATAAATTTTATTAAATGTCATTTAGTTTGATACCATCTTTTTAAAGTATAAAATGCCATTTTCTTAATTCCTGTATCAGAAACCAAACCTTTGCGGTTGAAAAAATCTTGCTTTCTTGGTAAAAGTCGCAATGGAGAACGAAAATCCATCAAAACCCAAGCAGAAGTACCTCGCAAAAATGAAATATTATCAAACATTTTTACTTGATTTTCATAAATACGATTTTGATATTCTTCTGTCCAAATTTCATCGGCTTTACCATGTAAACCTGCTACACTTTCTCCACCAAATTCGCTCATTATTAAGGGTTTATTGTATTTTGATGTCCACTGGATAGTTGGTGCAAGTTCAGCAGGAAGTGTGTACCAGCCAATATATTCATTACAACCCATCACATCTACGTACTCACCCAAAGGGTCTTCAATGGTTTGCAAACCTTTGCTCGCTTTTGAAAATAAAGCCGCAGCGGTGAGTCGAGTGTCATCAACACTTTTGGTTTTATCAATCAATTTTTTTAGAAACTTGAGTCTATCCTCCGTTTCAGGAGTTTCATTCGCCATAGACCATATAATAATTGAGGCTCTATTTTTATCACGACTGATATTTTCTAACAATTGAGTTTCAGCTTTGACATAAACATCAGGTTTTTCAAACTTAACCGCCCAATAAACAGGAATCTCAGACCAAACCAACAAACCCATTTCATCAGCCATCCGTGTCATTGTTTCATTATGTGGGTAATGAGCCAAGCGTACATAATTACTGCCCAATTCTTTTGCCCAAGTAAGCAAAGTACGAGCATCCCCTTCTGAATAAGCTCTACCAGTGCGGAAAGGTGCTTCTTCGTGAATACTTGCTCCTTTCAAAAAAATGGGTTTACCATTCAGTAAAATATCTGTACCACGGGTTTCAATTGTTCGGAAGCCAATTTTATCAGTGATGGTATCTGTTGCTGATGTGAGTTTTACAAGGTATAATTTAGGATTTTCGGGAGACCAGAGTTGTAGTTTCTTTACATTAAAACTAAGGGCTGCAAAACCAGAAGTATCTGGCTTAACAGTTTGTTTCAAGCCGATTTCAGGAATTTCAATTGTTACATTTTGACTTTTCTGCGAACCTTCCAATTTTACCCAACCTTTTATATCAGCAATTTTACCTTTCTCTAACTGAATAAAATAATCTGAAATAAAAGTTTCGGACACTTCTACGAGGTTTACAGAACGAGTAATACCTCCATAATTCCACCAGTCAGTAATATTAGTTGGTATTTTATTTTCGCCTCTGATATTGTTGGCATTAACCAATATTTTATTTTCACCAGCTTTCAAAAGTGAAGTTACTTCAAATTGAAAGGCTGTGAAACCTCCCTCGTGTTGACCTAATTTTGTACCGTTAACATAAACAACTGCCTCATAATTAACCGCCCCAAAATGTAAAAAATAGCGTTTCCCAGCCTGTGGATTTAGCGTTATTTTTTTTCTATACCACATATTCCCCTCGTAATAAAACAGGTTTTCACGCTGTGTATTCCAATCTCCGGGAACTTTTAGCTGTTCTGCAACATCTAAATCTTGTTCTACAAGTTCTGTATTTCGTAAATTTTCGCCATTGAATTGATATTTAACTGGCTTTCTATCTTTTACAAGCCCTGAGCGTTCTTGAGAAGCAACGCCATAAACATCTACTTGTGATTGCCATAGACCATCAAGTAAAGTGGTTTTTCTACCAGAAATATTTTGTAATAAAGGAGTTTGTGCAGAAAGTGTTGAAAAAGCAATAATGTAGGTGATTATAGCAAACAAAAATCGTTGACCAGTCATAAAATTCGTAATTACTTTATTCATAATATTTATGTTTACTTATTTCACATTGCAGTGCAATGTTTTAGATAGCAATCAAGGCTATTTAAAAAAAATTCATTCGCTGAAGAGAATAGTTCGCCCCTGTTGCTAATAAATACTTGTATCCGTTGATACAAAAATTAAGAAGCAAAATGCAAACGCTCGACAGAAATGTGTTCTTTCAGGATTTTCAACGCTCCGAAAATAAGATTATAAACCGACTGCGGATTTATTTTCATCATATTTGAAATCTGGTCGGTATCCATATTATGATAAAACTTCAAAGAGATAGCTTCTCTTTGGCGTTTGGTCAAATACTTGAATGACTCACTTAAAGTATCAGTGAAACATTGCTCTTCTTCAAAAGCCACCAAACGGTTTTCATGAGAACCTGTATAATCAGGATTTTCAAGATAGTAAGCTTCTTGATGTTGGAAATGTCGTTGCTGTGCTTCTAAATGACGCACCAATTTGCGTTTGATAGAAGCCATTAAATAATAGCGAATAGAAGTGGTTTCACCCAAATTCGCATGGTTTTTCCATAACTCTACAAACAAGTCGTGCAAGCAATCCTTGATTAACTCACGGTCGGCAGTGATACTTGTACTATAATTGTACAACAGACTAACGTAATTATGATAAATCGAAGAAAAAGCAGCATGGTCGCCTGCTCTGAATTCATTCCATAAAGTAACTTCGTCGAATATTTTTTTTGTAGTTATCATAGATTAAATAAGAGTATCTTGTAATTTCTCTTAAAGATATATCAAAAAAATATCACTATTCAAGGCTTTTTTTGAATATTTTTCCGTAAACGTTTACGGAAACGTTTACAAGAAAAATATTATTTTTTTGCACTTTAAATAGAATCTTTCAACTCAAAATTCAATTCTGAAAAAACACTTGGCAGGTCTTTCAATTCTTTAGGCGAAAAAAAATCTGTGAAATAGGATATTTCTAATTTTGATTCTATTTTTAGACGATTATTCTTATCACAAACAAAAATCAACAAAACATGAAAAAACTTTTTCTTAGCCTCATCTGCTTATTTTTGATGAGTTCTATCATTCATGCACAAACGCAATTTCAGCCTCGCAACGGTGTGCAAGATGAACGTCCTAATTATTACGCTTTCACAAATGCTACCATCGTAGCAGATGCCAACACCATCATTGAAGGAGCAACGCTACTCATCCGTGGCTCGGTGATTGAAGCTATCGGAAAAAATGTAGTAATTCCAGCAGGTACAAATGTTACAGACCTCAAAGGCAAAAGAATTTATCCTTCTTTAGTTGAAGTTTATTCAAACTATGGTTTACCTGATACCAAAAGCGAAAGCAGAGGTTTCAGAGGTGACCCACAATTTGATTCTAAGAAAAAAGGAGCTTACAACTGGAATCAAGCAGTATTACCAGAAGTAACTGCCGCTAATCTTTTTACAGTTAATAGCAACGCTGCCGACGAATTACGTAAAATTGGTTTCGGAGCAACTATCAGCCACGTGCAAGATGGAATCGTGAGAGGAAATTCTGCTTTGGTAGCCCTTTTGGATGGTCGTGACCAAGATGCTTTATTGAAAAGTAATGTTTCAGCTCATTATTCATTCTCGAAAGGTACTTCTACGCAAGATTACCCCAACTCAATGATGGGTTCGGTAGCATTGCTTCGTCAGACCTATTACGATGCCGACTGGTTCAAGAAATCAAAAAATAAAATTGAATCAAATATTTCTTTAGATGCTTTCAACAACAACCAAAGCCTTCCACAAGTATTTGAAGTAGGAGATAAACTGGGCATTTTGCGTGCCAGCAAAATCGGAAAAGAATTTGGCGTACAATATATTATTAAAGGAGCAGGAGACGAGTACCAACGTCTTGATGAAGTAAAGGCTACTGGTTCGAGCTTGATTTTACCGCTAAATTTCCCTGCAACACCAGATGTTGAAGACCCTTACGATGCGTCGGTAGTTTCTTTGTCCGAAATGAAACATTGGGAAATGGCACCAGCCAATGCTGCCATTTTAGCAAAAGCAGGTATAAATTTTGCCTTCACTACTTCAAACCTAAGAAGCAAAGCAGACTTTTTGACCAACCTCCGCAAAGCCATAGAATACGGTTTAGACGAAAAAGTTGCCTTAGCAGCCATCACTTCAACGCCAGCACAGTTGATGAAAGTAGATAATTTGGTAGGTTCATTAAAAGCAGGAATGTTAGCCAACTTCTTGATTACTTCTGATAATTTATTCAAAGACGGAAATGTAATTTATGAAAACTGGGTAAAAGGTCAGCGTTATGTTTTGGCAAATATGAACGTAAAAGACGTTCGTGCTACTTATGATTTAAGCGTTGGAGCTAAAACTGGTTTGAAATTGAATGTTACAGGAAAAGTTGAAAAACCAGATTTCCAAATCGTAGTAACGGACTCAGTAAAAGTAAGTCCGAAAGTAACCAGAACCGGCGAAAACTTTACTTTGAGCTTTAAATTAGACCCTAAAAAAGACAAAGGAGATACTCGTATCAGTACTTATTTTGATGGAAAGAATTTTAAAGGAGATGGTTTAGATGCCAGTGGACAAGCGGTTACTTTCACGGCTACTTTCAAAGAAGCTTTCAAAGAAACACCTGCAAAAACTGATAGTACTAAAAAAGTAATTCCAGAAATCGGAAAATTATCTTATCCTTTCACAAGCTACGGAACAGAAGAAAAACCAAAAGCTGAAACTATTTTAGTGAAAAACGCTACGGTTTGGACTAACGAAAAAGAAGGAATTATCCAGAACACAGACGTTTTAATTCAAAATGGTAAAATTGCTAAAGTAGGGAAAAACCTTGCTGAAAACGGAGCTAAAGTAATCGACGGAACGGGTAAACATTTAACAAACGGTATTTTTGATGAACATTCACACATTGCTTTATTGTCGGTAAACGAAGGTACTCAGTCGGTTACTTCTGAAGTAAGAATGGAAGACGTAATTAATTCAGAAGACATCAACATTTATCGTCAATTGGCGGGTGGTGTTACTTCTTCTCAGTTATTACATGGTTCGGCAAACTCAATCGGTGGACAATCGGCAATCATTAAATTAAAATGGGGTGAAGCACCAGAAGCGTTGAAAATTCCGAACGCAGATGGATTTATCAAATTTGCTTTGGGCGAAAACGTAAAACAAGCCAACTGGGGCGACCGTGCCAGAGTACGTTTCCCACAATCTCGTATGGGCGTTGAGCAAGTAATGATGGATGCTTTTTTGAGAGCAAAAGAATATGAAAAAGCTACCAAAGCAGCGGCGGCAAATCCAACACTTGCACCTGTAAAACGTGATTTAGAATTAGACGCTTTAGTAGAAATTTTGAACAAGAAAAGATTCATTACTTGTCACTCTTATGTACAGTCAGAAATCAATATGTTGTTGAAAGTAGCAGATTCTTTAGGTTTTAAAGTGAACACTTTTACGCACATCTTAGAAGGTTATAAAGTAGCTGACAAAATGAAAGCACACGGAGCAAACGGTTCTACGTTCTCTGACTGGTGGGCTTATAAAATGGAAGTAAAAGAAGCGATTCCGTTCAATGCAGCCTTGATGACGAAAGTTGGGGTAAATACTTCAATCAACTCGGATGATGCAGAAATGGCTCGTAGATTGAACCAAGAAGCGGCAAAAACAGTCATGTACGGCGGAATGACAGAGGAAGAAGCTTGGAAAATGGTGACCTTGAATCCTGCAAAAATGTTGCATTTGGATAACCGTTTGGGAAGTATCAAAGCAGGCAAAGATGCAGACGTAGTTTTATGGAACAATAATCCACTTTCGGTATATGCAAAACCAGAAAAAGTAATCATCGACGGAGCTACGTATTTTGACATCGAAAAAGATAAACAATTACGTGCAAGTATTGCGGCAGAAAGAAACCGTATTACTCAGAAAATGTTGAATGCTAAAGCAGGCGGAGCCGCTACGGTAAAACCAGAAGCGAAAAGACCAAGATTATTCCACTGTAATTCAGAAGGTGATTTAACCGAAGAAGTAGGTGGATTTAAAGAAAAAGGACTTTCACAGACGGAAGAACAAGAGGACTAATTATGAGATATGAATTATTAATTATTAATTTTTCAATAATTCAGATGATTTAAAAATTGACATAAAATGAAAAACATAAAATTGATATATAGCCTTGTATTCTTATTCTTTACGAATACAATTTTTGCCCAAAACCAAGCGGCTGGGCTTCCACAAACCAAAGCGATTGCTTTGACAGGTGCAACGATTCATACTGCTGCTGGACAAGTAATTCCAAACGGCGTAATTGTTTTTGACAAAGGTGTCATTACTGCCATCGGTGGTGCGGGTACTGCTTACAACAAAGCTACTACCGAAACGATCGACGTTACTGGAAAAAGTATTTATCCGGGTTTAATTTCTCCTGCCAATCAATTGGGACTTATTGAAATTGAAGCCGTTCGTGCAACTGACGACCAAACTGAAATCGGGCAATTCAATCCACACGTGCGTGCTTTGATTGCTTATAATACAGATTCTGAATTGATTCCTACAGTAAGAAGTAATGGTGTTTTAATTACGCAAGCTACTCCACAAGGAGATGTCATTACGGGTATGTCGTCGGTAATGCAATTAGACGGCTGGAACTGGGAAGATGCCGTTTTGAAAAAAGATGATGGTGTACACATCAACTGGATTGGCTACTTTAAGCGTGATTTTGATTTTTCTACTTTTACTTTTACAACTAAAAAGAATGACAAAAGAGAAGAACAATTAAGAGAAATCAGCAAAATTTTTGATGATGCGATTATTTATTCGCAAATCAAAAATCCAAGCACTATCAATGTGAAATTGGAAGCAATGAAAGGACTTTTTGATGGTTCAAAAAATCTTTATATCGCTGCGGATTATGGTAAAGAAATCATCGAAGCCGTACAATTTGCACAGTCGAAAGGGGTAAAGAAAATCGTAATCATCGGCGGTGAAGAGTCTTTATTAGCGGCAGATTTCTTGAAAGAAAACAACGTTCCAGTCATTGTAGGTACAACACACCGTTTACCCAACAAAGTAGATGACGACACCGATTTGCCTTATAAATTGCCTTATTTATTACAACAAAAAGGCGTAACGGTGGGCTTGGCTTACATTGGTCTAAACTGGAGAACACGCAATTTGCCATTCGTAGCGGGTACAGTGGCAGGACATGGCATGGACAAAGAAGATGCTTTGAAATTAATCACAGCCAACAATGCTAAAATTTTAGGTATTGATAAATATGTAGGTACTTTGGAAGTAGGTAAACACGCTACTTTAATCGTATCGGCTGGCGATGTATTAGATATGCGTTCGGCAAAAGTTGAACAAGCTTTTATTCAAGGTCGCAAGATAGATTTGGACGACAAACAAAAACGTTTGTACAAAAAATATTCAGAAAAATACGGTACTAAGTAAGTCAAACTGAATATAAAAAACGACAAAGCCTCAATTTGAAAAAGTTGGGGCTTTGTCGTTTTTATATAAAACTCATTATATGAGAAAATTAAAGTGATAATGGCACAATAATAGAAATTATAAATACAAAAGGGCTATTTCAACCAATACTTTAACCAAAAAAATCTGTATTTTTGTAAGAATAATTATATTTTTTACGAAAAATTCAATACAGTCTTGTTATACTCAAACTTATCTTGTATTAACCGTCAAAGTATTTTAAAAAAGTTTATCAGGTATATTTTTTTCATCGGAATCATTATTTCTTTCGCACTATCTGCTGGTGCTGAAAATAAAATCTTTCCTTTAAAAAATAAGGCAACCGCAACCAATCAAATAGTTTCTCAGAAAGAAACTGTGAATCAAGGTATTTTGCTTGACTCAGTTCAAAGAAGACAAAAAACAATCACCTACATTATTTTAGGGGCTTTGGTGATTGTGATTATTCTGGGAGGTTTAACTTTACTCTCGCTACAAGAAAAGCAAATTGCTAATGTGGATTTGCAAGATAAAAACGAAGAAATCCTCCAACAAAGAAATCAGATTCAGGAAATGGCTGAAAAAGCGGAGGAAGCCACACAAGCAAAACTAAAGTTTTTTACCAATATTTCTCATGAATTTCGTACCCCTCTTACATTAATCCTCGGCCCAACCGAAGAATGGCTTGCCAAAAATTCGGGGGTAAATAAAGAGCTTCGAAATGATTTGCTGCTCATTCAATCAAATGCCAATCGTTTGCTTCGTTTGGTGAATCAATTATTGGATTTCCGCAAAATTGAAAACGGAAGTATGGAGCTACGAGCGACCCAAAATGAGCTGATTAGTTTTGTAAAAAGCCTTTCAAAATCTTTTGAACGATTGGCGAAAAGTAGAAATATTCAATTTGAAGTATTTAGTAACGTCGATTCACTCAACTGCTGGTTTGATGTTGACAAGCTTGATAAAGTAATTTTTAATTTACTTTCTAATGCGTTTAAATTCACCGCCGACAACGGCAAGATAAGTATTCGGATTATCAACGAATCGGTTGATAATTGTGTCCGAATTATTGTGGAAGACAATGGCAGAGGAATGAATCCTTCAGATTTAGACCGAATTTTTGACCGCTTTTTTCAGGTTGATAACTTTAGCGATGTAGGAAGTGGACTCGGATTGGCCCTTTCTAAAGAGTTAATTTTATTGCACAAAGGCGACATCAAAGTTCAAAGTGAAAAGTGGAAAGGAACACGTTTTGACGTAACGCTACCTTTTGGAAATGAGCATCTTACCTTGAACCAGTTAGCCGAGAAACAGGCTGAACACTTTTTTGTAAACGATGATTTACCCTATGAAATCACACCCAATGAAAAGGCTAAAGAAACCGTTTCAGGCAAAAAATTCTCTTTACTTCTTATCGAAGACAATACAGAAGTTCGTTCATTTCTTCGCTCAAGGCTTTCTGATGAATATGAATTATGGGAAGAATTGAATGGAAATTTAGGTTTAAGTAAAGCTTTTGAAGTAGTTCCAGACTTAATTATTTGTGATGTGATGCTTCCCGGTAAAGATGGTTTTGATATTACGCAAAAA
The DNA here is from genome assembly GCF_034929435.1 of Arcicella rigui. Taxonomy (NCBI): domain Bacteria; kingdom Pseudomonadati; phylum Bacteroidota; class Cytophagia; order Cytophagales; family Flectobacillaceae; genus Arcicella; species Arcicella rigui. The sequence continues at coordinate 69,447 of NZ_JAYFUM010000003.1, read as the reverse complement.
TTAAAATCAGATTTCAGAACATCCCATATTCCTGTGATTTTACTAACAGCACTGTCGTCTATTGAAAAACAAATAGAAGGTACGCAAATGGGAGCGGATGCTTATTTCTGTAAGCCTTTCAATATGGCATTGCTAAGAGAAAGGATAAAAACACTTTTGAGAAATAGACAAATTTTGAGAGAACGCTACATTAGCGAAATAGATAAAGTGGTGTACGACACCAGCGAAAATACTTTAGATAAAAAGTTTGTCAACGATTTTGTTGCAATGATGGAAAGTAATTTTCACAAAAGCGACTTTCAAGTAAACGATATGTGTAAAGAAATGGGCGTTTCACGGGTACAGCTTTACAGAAAAGTAAAAGCCCTGCTCAATTGTAGTGTAAATGATTATTTGCAGGATGTACGATTGAAAAAAGCTCGTTACTTGCTTCGCCAGACGAATGAACCCATTCAAGATATTGCCCTGAAAGTCGGGTTTACTTCACAGGGGTATTTTGCCTCCTCTTTCAAAGCAAAGTTTCAGATTACGCCCACCGAGTACAGAAATAATATGCCAACCCAACCACTATAAACTATCGTTCGTGATAATTTTTAAGCAATGGAAAACCACTTACAGACAACCATAGATACAAAGCAATCTAAATTGATTCCTCAAATATTACTGACTGGTTTATTTTTGCTTTGGGGCTGTGCCAGCGGACTCAATTATTTATTGATGAGCCAATGCCAACAGGTATTTCGCTTATCGAGTTTTCAAACAAGTTTTGTACAGACCTTTTTTTACTTTGGCTATTTTTCTATGGCTTTGCCTGCTGGTTTGCTGATGCAACGATACAGTTTTAAGGCGGGAATTATTTTAGGTTTATTGCTTTCGGGAGTAGGAGCATTTTTATTTTATCCTGCGGCTGATATTCAAGAATATGGTTTCTTTTTGGTTGTAGTTTTTATCATTTCAAGTGGATTGGCTTTTTTAGAAACAGCAGCCAATTTGTACATCATTGCCCTCGGAAATGCTGAAAATGCCAGTTTTAGGTTACTTTTCACACAATCCTTCAATCCCATTGGTTTCATTTCTATTTTAATCATCACCAATGAATTATCCATTATGCCAAGCCAACATTTTAATTTATCGGCTATTCAAATGGATGATTTTTCTCGTTTATATCTGCAAGACATTTTGCTTCCATACATCATTGTTGGTATTGTAGTAGTTATTTGGGCTTTACTGATGTTTCTTGCCAAATTCCCAGATGTGAAAGAAGAATTAGTAAAAACCAAAAATCCTGTAAAACTCAAAGCAATTCTTCGCAATCACCCATTACGGTATTCGATAATTGCACAATTTTTCTACATGGGAGCTCAAGTCGGTATCTGGAATTACTTCGCTCAACATTCAAGCAACAACGTTGATTTACTAAGTTCAAAAGCTTATTTAATCAATGCCTTGCTCCTGTTCACCATAGGAAGATTTATCAGCAGCGTACTGTCGAGATACATTATGATAGAAAAGATTCTATTTTCCTCGGCATTGATGAATGTAATTTTATGTGGCATTGCCATTTCTTTTGATAATCAGATTGGTTTAAATGCACTGATGGCTACAAGCTTTTTTATGGCGGCTATGTTTCCGGGAATTTTTGTATTAGGCGTAAGAGATTTCAAGGAAAATAGCAAGTTAGCGGGTGGACTTATTGTGATGGGAATGATTGGAGGCGTGTTTTTAGCAGTTTTAATGAACCAATTTTCAGAAAATTATTCACTCAAATACTCTTTTGGTTTACCAATGTTTTACTTTACCGTGATTCTGATTTATGCTTGGTACTTTATCAAAAAAAATAACGCTGACTTACAAGAAGCCAGCGTTAAGGCATAAATTAGTCGAACTCAGTAATATTATAAGCCTGCTTTGATAGACATTTCTCGCATAAATTGTAGCGATTCTTTTGCCAATTCTTCACAAGAATAAGTTGATTTTCGCCATAAAGACGTTGGGGCTACCAATGCTTCTACTTCCGAAGAAAACGATTCAAGTACTAATGAACCTTGATAATTGACGGCTGCCAAAGCTTTGAAAAAACTTTCCCAATCAATATTATCTTTTCCTAAAATACCTCTATCGCTTGCCGCAGCGTGTACGTGTTTCAATAAATTCCCTGCTTGAAGCACAGGAGTACGCATATTCGACTCTTCGATATTGGCATGAAAAGTGTCAATTTGTACGCCCACATTATCAAGACCAATCAAAGAAACAATTTCCACTACCTCCGCAACTGAAGTAAGCAAATAGGTTTCATAACGGTTGATGGGTTCAAGAGCTAAAGAAATGCCTTTGCTTTGGGCTACGTTGGCTACTTCTCCAATTACATCTACAATTACGTTTGTTTCTGCGGTGGTTCTTGGGGCTTTGGTAAAAACACCAATGCCCGTATAGAGTACGCCAGCCAAAAGATTTACTTCTAATTCTTCTAAAACATCAAGAGCATTGAGCAATAAAGCTTTCGCTTTTTCAGGATAAAAAGGCAAATGATGATCTTGAGGGAGAATTAATGAACAATTCAAAGCAATTCCGTTTTCTTGAGCCATTTGTTTGGCAATTTTAGCCTCAAAGTTGGCTAAATTGGGTAAAAGGATTTCTACCACATCGTAGCCAATTTTTGAAGCTTGCTCAATGGCAAACTTCCCTCCTTCCCTTGTCCATGTCGGAATCCATGTTAGTATTGATGCTCCGAATTTTACCATAATTGGTTCTATTAAAAATTTTATTTTCTATATCCTACAAAAGCATAATAAGCCACTGACACAAAGCACAATAAGGGAACTATTTCGGCAATTGCAATTCCCATTTTATCGGAAACTAAGCCCATCAAAGCGGTTAGCACCGCTCCGCCAATAATAGCCATTACTAATAAAGATGCTCCGATTTTTGTGCCTTCACCCAAACCATCTAAACCCAACGAAAAAACTGTTGGGAACATAATCGACATAAAGAAACTGGTAACAACCAATGTCCAAATGCCAAACATTGAAGGAAATAGCATTGAGAGCGATACTAAAACCACGCAAATGAGTGCATAAATACCCATCAAAACATTGGCTTTAACGTATTTTAACAATGCTGTTCCGCCAAAACGACCGCCCATAAATACGACTAAGGAGTAAGTTAGGTAAGAAGCCGCTTCTTTTTCAGACATATTTGGCACGGCGTTTTGTGCATAACGAATCAAATAACTCCAAATCCCTACTTGAGCACCCACATAAAAAAACTGTGTAATTACAGCTAAACGAAAATGCTTTATTCTTAGAAGGGACAAAATGGAAACGGGTTCAGATACTGCGTCCTCCTCTGCTTCGACTTTCGGGAATTGAGTGAGCGAAATAAGTACTACAAACAGTATCACAACAATACCAATCAACAAATAAGGTGTTTGTACTGCGGTAGCTTCGCTGGCATAATATTTTGTTAGTTCTTCTGATGAAAGCTTCGCCAATTCTTCTTTGGTGTATTCTACCCCTGAAAAAATAAATTGTTGTCCAATCAATATTCCCGTAATTGACCCAATTGGGTTGAATGACTGAGCTAAGTTTAAACGAAAAGCAGAAGTTTCAGGATTTCCTAAAGCAGCTACAAATGGATTGGCAGCAGTTTCCAAAAATGCAAGCCCTGCGGCAATCACAAAAAGTGCCATCAAAAAGAAGGAATACGACTGCATTTCTGCGGCTGGATAAAATAAAAATGCTCCCGTTGCATACAACGAAAGTCCAAGTATAATAGCCGTCTTATAACTGTATTTTCGCATAAACAATGCCGCAGGAATTGCCAAAACGAAGTATCCAAAATAAAAAGCAGACTGCACCAAACCCGACTGAAAATCGCTTAGTTCAAATGCTTTTTGGAATTGTTTGATTAGAATATCATTCAAATTATTTGCCACTCCCCACATAAAAAACAAACTTGTTACCAATATAAGTGGGACAATATAAGTAGCCTTGTCGTTGGCATTATCAGCTAATTTAGCCTTAGAAACGGATGAGATTTGTGCCATAATATAAAAGGTGAGGCAGCCATTGCCACTCGCAATGGCTTCCTTCTGATGAAAGTTTACTGAAAAACAAATATGTCGAAAAGTATTAGTACCCCGGATTTTGCTTCAAGGTAGGCGTTCCGTTTACGATACTTACATCTATTTGTTCTTGCGGAATAGGATAATACTCATGCTTTCCTTTGATAAACTTCGCATTTTTCAACAATGGGCGTTTGGTTCTTTCAACGTCTAAGTACTTATTGATTTCTACGTCTGCAATGCCCCAACGCACAAGGTCGAAGAAACGATGACCTTCCATCGCAAACTCTAATCTACGCTCGAAACGAACCGCATCACGTGCATACGCCTGTCCTTTGCTGGCAAAAGTATTGCCTGCCAATTGGTAAGTTTTAATGCTATAATTGGCCGCATGTGTTCCGTCTGGAAGCGTTACTTTTGTGCTATTCATCGCTCTTGCTCTTACTAAATCTACATAGGTTTGAGCTTTATCTAAACTCCCAATTTCTACTTCACATTCTGCCGCCCAAAGTAATACATCGGCATAGCGAATCAAACGGAAGTTGTTGGCAGAGCCTCTCCAATAGGTAGCAAAATTGGCAACCAATGAACCTTCCTGACGTTTGTAGTACGCATTTTTGATAGGAGTGTAAGGGCCATAAGTACCCGACTGGTCACGAATCCAACTTTGACCCGGATGTAAACCCCAGTCTAAATAAGGAATACCACGACGACCCACTGACCAGTCTAAACGAGGGTCAACTGGCGTTGTTCTATCGGGTGAATAACTTTCGGTACTTTTCAAATATTTACCACCGTCTAAATCACTTTTCAAATCACTTGCATTATAAGTACTGAATAATGGCAAACCATTTGCATCTGTTTTATGAGCGTTCACCAAGTTTTGAGATGGCTGGTGAAAACCACAACAACCCGACGGAGCTCCACTGTTGGCAAATGGGAAAGCCAAAGCTTCAGAGAATCCTCCATTTTGTCCTTCGGTTGCTCCATCATTTACAGAATACTGAATTTCAAAAATAGATTCTGTGTTGTTGTTGGTTTCAGCATTGAAGTTATCACTGTAATTTTTGGCCAATGAAAACTGTCCGCTTTGAATAATTCCATTCAATAAGGGTAATGCTTCGCTGTATTTATTTTGAAACATTTTTGCCTTCGCCAAGTAAGCTTGAGCCGCCCATTTGGTAGCTCTACCTACATCGGCTTGTTTGGTTGGTAAATTGTCTGCCGCAAATTTGAAGTCTGCCTCAATATTTGGCCAAATATTCGTAGTATTTGGTACACGTGGGTCTGTTACGTTTTCGTCAACGAAAGGCACATTATTCCACATTTTCTTTGCTTCAAAATGATAATGCCCTCGCAAGAATCGAGCTTCTGCTTCGATAAGTTTTGCTTTATCAGCCGAAATGGCATTGTTCTTTTTGGCTAAAGCTAAAGCACGCAAAGTATTATTACAACGATTGACTCCTTCGTAAGTATGCCACCATTTTCCTCTTACAAATTCATTGGCAGAGGTAGCCGTAAAGTCTTCAATCATGTTTCCTTGCGACTGGTCGCCGGGGTCAGAGCCTTTGTGCGAATCACCAGCAGCAACACTTCCATAAATCCAGTTGGAAGGAGCAGCGTGCCAAGGGAACGATTTTGTATAAGAAAAAGGATGTTCTAAATATCCATCTATGGCAGCATAAGCACCTGTTAATAAACCAGAAACGCCTTTTTCAGTCGCCAAACTTTCGGCAGATAATGAGCCTTGAGGCTTCATTTCATCGAGGTAATTACTACAAGATGATACGCCTATCAAAGTAGCAATGGTAAATATTGAAACAAGTATTTTTTTCATTTTTAGTATTTTATTCTAAACGATAGCTGATAAAAACACGCTGATTTTTACAATTACCGAAATGTTCTGTTAAAAAAATTCGATTAGAAAGTCAAGTTCAAGCCTACTAACAAGGTTTTTGATACGGGATAAGAACCTCTGTCAACACCGATGTCCAAGTTGGTAGTGCGAGCATCAGCAGATGAGAATGAACGCAAACTCAATTCTGGGTCTAAACCACTATAATTGGTGAAGGTGAATAGGTTTTGTCCTTGCACATATACTCTTAGGCGTTCAAGGCCCAATTTGTTAATAATTGATTTGGGAAGCGTATAACCGATTTGAAGGTTTTTCAATCGAATATATGAACCATCTTCTACGAAATAACTATTCGTTTCAGTTTCACCATTTGGCGTACCCGATGATAATTTTGGAACGGTCGTGTTTGTGTTGGTTGGAGTCCAAGCATTTAAGATATTTGTACCTTTTCCACTTTGATAAAATACGCCTGCAAAATCAGTAAAGTATTTTGTAAAATTATAAATACTGTTTCCTTGAGAACCTTGTAGGAAAAGGGCTACGTCAAAGCCTTCGTAAGCTAAATTTACATTGAAACCAAAAGTGAAATCTGGGTGAGGGCTTCCGATAATGGTACGGTCGTTGGCATCAATTTTACCATCTTTGTTCACATCTTCATACTTGAAACGACCTACACCTGCTTCGCTTGTAGTGAAATTTTGTGAGGGACTTGCACTTACTTCTGCCGAATTTTGGAAAATACCCAATACTTTGTATCCATAGAAATACGATAGTGGGAATCCTTGTTGAGTACGAGTTAAACGCTGTTCACGAGCTTGAGCACCAGCAATTGAGAAAAGAGGATTATCGCCTAATTTATCCACATTGTTTTTGTAGTGCGAAACATTCAACCCCACATCGTAAGTTAGTTTTCCTACTTTATCACGGTAATTTACTCCTAAATCAAAGCCTTTATTGGTCATTTCACCGATATTGATGTAAGGTGGATTCGCAAAACCTACGGTAGCAGGTTGTGGTACTTGAACCAACATATCGGTAGTTTTACGGTTATAAATATCTAATGAAACCGTCATTTTATTTTTCAAGAAAGCCGCATCAATCCCAAAGTTGGTACTTGTCGTAGTTTCCCATTTTACATTGTCGTTTCCTAAAGTAGCATTGGCAAAACCAGACTGAGAAGAAGTTTTCGTTCCTTGAATATCGTAATAAGTAGTGTTTACATCTGAACTAAACAAAGTATAAGAAGCATAATCACCCACTTGCTGATTACCCGTTTGTCCGACACCAATTCTTACTTTCAAATCATCAAAGATTTTTTTAACAGGTTCAAACTTTGTAAGACGAAGCCCTGCACTTACAGAAGGGAACGTAGCAAAACGATTTGAAGCACCGAAGCGAGAAGAACCATCACGACGAACCGTAGCCGATAATAACAAGAAATCGTCATAGTTATAATCGACTTTACCAAATACAGAGAACAAACGGTTGCCAGTACGTGAGCCGTCATTGGCAATACCACTTGCCCCTACGCCTAAAGTACGGTAATCAACATCTTCACTAAAATAATTGGTACGGCTGGCGTAAAGATAAGTTCCTTTTGATTGGATGGCTTCCAAACCTACCAAAGCATTCAATTCTCCTTTGCCAACTTTTCCTGTATAGGCAACGGTATTAGACCAAGTATAATTTGAAAGTGTCGTAACGGTTTCGTCTAATTTATTAGAACCCACTACTTCTGCATCTTCATAATTGATAGCGGTGAATTTTGAAGTATGTCCAGCCAAATAGTCAATACCAATACTTGATTTTGCTGTAATTCCATAGCCCAAATCTAATTCCATAAAGGCATTTCCGAATACTCTCAAACGAGAGTCGTCATTATCTTTACCTCTGTTCAAAGCAGCCACAGGGTTTTGAGCATTGTTGAAACCTCCAATGCCACCACCTGCATAACGCCCATCTAAACCATATACTGGCAATACCGAAGGCATACGAATAGCCATTGTTACAGGGTTTTCAGTATTTTGGTTAGCTACACCTACTTTATTAGAGTACGATACAGTAAGGTTTTCACCTACACGAATACGTTTTTTCAAATTAAAATTTGTATTTACTCGACCTGTAAAACGCTCGAAACCAGTATTTAACAAAATACCATCTTGTTTTGTATAACCACTTGAGAAAGCATAACTCCCTGCTTCTGTTCCACCCGTAACGCCTAAAGTATAATTTTTTGTAGGAGCATTATTGAAAATTTGGTCTAACCAATTTGTACCCTGCTTACTTACAGGAATATTTGGGGTAAAATTATCAGGAATCACAGGACTTGCACCATTGCCAAAATAAGGATGCGAAGGGCTTTGTCCATTGTTTTTCTGAGCCGTCCACAACATATCTGCAAATTGTTGTGCCGTTAAAACTCCAGGTAATTTTGGCACAACCTGATTTCCCATGAAAGCATCAAAAGTCAGTTTTGTTTTACCTGCTTTGCCTCCTTTTGTCGTAACAATCACAACACCATTCCCTGCACGAGCCCCATAAATTGATGCGGAAGAAGCATCTTTCAATACTTGCACACTTTCAATATCGTTGGGGTTGAGGTCGTTCAAACCTGTTTGGGTAGGTACGCCGTCAATCACGTACAAAGGTTCGTTGTCGCCCACCGTACCAAAACCACGGATACGCACCATTGTTCCGCCACCGGGACCGCCTTCCTGAGCAACAGTTACCCCTGCAATACGCCCTTGCAAAGCCTGACTCACGCCAGTCGATGGCACAGCCAATAAATCTTTAGAAGAAATTGTACCAACAGCCCCCGTAATATTTTTCTTCGATTGGGTAGAATATCCTGTTACGATGACTTCCGATAAGGTTTTTACGCCTGACAAACTGATTGAAATCACCTCTTGACTACCCACACTTACTTCTTTGGTATCATAGCCAACATAAGACACAACCAGCACATCGCTACTTGAAGCATTTAGCGTAAAATTCCCCGAAGCATCTGTTGATGCCCCAGACTTCGTTCCCTTAATCAAAACATTGGCACCAATAAGTGCTTCTCCCGTACTTCCGTCCTTGACGTTTCCTTTAATTGCCTTTTTATCTTGAGCGGATAGCTGCAAAGACATCGCTAATCCAACAAAAAACAAGGCGACCTTGAGTTTAGTAATCATTAAATTCATAATTGAAATTTTGAAAAATAGTTAAATGAGTAAAATGTAAGTAAAATTTTTAGGCTTCTAAATTGGGCTGCATTACAGCTTTGATGTCACTTTCATCAATTATTGGTGTTGCACCTTGTTGGGTGGCAACGAATGCCCCAACAGCACAAGCATAGCTCAGGCAATCATCTGGAGAAGAAGCATAAAGCCATTTTTTCAGAAATGATGCTAAAAAAGAATCGCCACTACCAATGGTGTCTTTTACCGATACTTGGTAGCCTTTATGTTCGTAGAGGCTGTTATTTTCACCTATGAAAAAAGCCCCATCTCCTCCACGAGTTACCACAATCGCTCTTAGATTAAAGCGTGTTTTTAAATAGCGTGCATTCAATTCATCATCCTCATTTTGGTTGAACCATGAACAGATGAGGGCTAACTCTTCTTCGTTGACTTTCACGAAATCGGCCATTTCTAATAAGTCAATGATTAATTCCTGAGAAAAAAATGGCGTTCTTAAATTCACATCCAAAACTCTCAGAGAAGCTAAAGCCGCCAATTCAAACAAGGCATTTTTTGATTTTTCGTTTCTACAAGCCAAACTTCCAAAAACAAAAGCTTCGGCATTTTTCACCAATTGCTTAGTAGTTTCATCGGCTTCGATGGCATCCCAAGCAGCAGGTGACTCAATCGAATAGGTGGGGCTACCTTTCTCGGATAAACTTACCTGTACGACCCCTGTTTGGTAAAAATTATCACGTTGAAGAGCCGAAGTGTCTATTCCTCTATCTACTAAAAAACACTCTAAGCCATCTCCAAGCTTATCTTTTCCTACTCTACTAATCATCGAAACACTGAGTCCTAATTGCTTTGCATGAACGGCTACGTTCATGGGTGCTCCACCTTCAATTTTACCAGTAGGAAGCAAGTCCCAAAGCGTTTCACCAAAACACACTATTTTCTTCATTATTCTTTTGCTTTATCATTCAGTCTTCAAACTTGTACCTTTTGAAGATTTTATATAAATTTTACCTTTAGGCAATGCAAACTTACAGCTACAACTCAAATTCGGTTTTTAGATTTGTGCAATTAATTGTAGGAATTGTTCCAATTAAAAAAAATAGCAGAATAGTACAATTGAGTGCTTATTTTAGACTTTTTGAAGGGATTTATTGTTGATTTTGTATCAGCAATTACAAAATCGTATCATCTTAAAAGTAAAAAGCGACATTGTGAAGCAGAGTGATAAACGATTTTGATAATCGTTGTGGAGAAATTAGAAAATAAAACAAGCGTATGTTTTTGAAAAAGACAGTTATTCAAAATTTAAACCGTAGAATATTGAATGGAATAGCAACAAACAGGTCTAAAACATTTTTTTCCTGAACAAGAGTATTTATGGAATTAAATACTCTCTTAAATTTTAAGGTTTTTTCCAGAAAAAAATCCCTGACAAATACATTATGAGGGGAAACCATGATAAATAAATATCCATAAGGCTTTACTTTTGACGTATTATTCAAATTTTATTTTCTTGTTTAGCGATTCATTGATTTGTAATTATCTCTAATAATTAATTTTAACTAAGCTCTAATGTCAATTTTCCTTTCAAAATACAGTTTATTACTGGGTGGCTTACTCGGTTTAGGCTCTATTGGTCACAACTTTACTACCAGTAAAGCAAGTACTCCAAAAGTGTATGCTCAAACTGACACTTTGAACCGTCCTGATGAAAACCGTTTTACTAAAACAGTACTTTCTAACGACCTCAACGAACCAATGGAATTAGCCGTAGCTCCAGACGGTCGTGTATTTTTTGTAGAAAGAGCTGGTAAGTTTTATGTTTATGACCCTGTTCAAAAGAAAACTCGCCTTCTCTACGATTTTCCTGCCAAAGCAGTTGATAAGTACTTGAACGGCTTATTGGGTATGACTATCGACCCGAATTTTAGTAAAAACCATTACTTGTACTTCTTTTATACCATTCAAGACAAAGAACAAACCAAACAACGCATCGCTCGTTTCAAAGTAAATGACGACAGTACTTTGGATATTGAAAGTGAAAAATCTATTATCGAATTTTCGATTGATTTAGAAGTAAGTGCCCACACAGGCGGTTCTATGGCTTGGGATGCACATGGTAATTTATTTATTTCAACGGGCGATAATACTGTGCCATTTGAATCAAACGGACACGCTCCTATCGACCAAAGAACAGGAAGACCAACATTTGATGCCGAACGTTCTGCTGCTAACCCGAACGATTTACGTGGTAAAATCCTAAGAATTCATGTAGAAGCGGATGGCTCTTATACCATTCCCGAAGGCAACCTTTTCCCAAAAGGGATGGCGGGTACTCGTCCTGAAATTTATGTAATGGGTTGTAGAAACCCTTACCGTATTTCGGTTGACCCTGCTACTTCTATTTTGTATTGGGGCGAAATTGGGCCAGATGCAGGTACTGATAGTCCACAAGGGCCAAGAGGTTACGATGAATTTAACCAAGCAAAAAAGGCAGGAAACTATGGTTGGCCGTACTTTGTAGGAAATAACAAACCTTATTTTGAGTACGATTTTGAAACTAAAAAAATTGGTTCACTTTTCGACCCGAACGCTCCAGTAAATAATTCGCCTTATAATACAGGCATGAAAAATTTACTCCCAGCACAAAAAGCAATGATTTGGTATCCATACAATCTTTCTTCCGAATTCCCAGCTTTAGGCGTAGGCGGTAGATGTGCAATGGGTGGCCCCGTTTATCATTTTGATGTTTCTTTGAATAAAAAATCAAAAATTCCAGCTTATTACGACAAAGCTTTATTTGTATATGATTGGATGAGAAACTGGATTTTTGCTGTGCGATTAGACGAACAACAAAACTATCAGTCGATGGAAGCATTTATGCCAAAAACAGGAGATTTCCGTCGCCCAGTTGATATGGAAATTGGCCCAGACGGAAGTATTTATTTATTAGAATATGGTTCTGTTTATGGTATCGACAACGAAGACGCACGTTTGGTGAAAATTGATTTCAATGGCGGAAACAGAAAACCTATTGCTCAAGCTTATACCAGCGATAGCATCGGGCTTGCTCCTTTAAAAGTGGCATTCAAAGGCGAAAAAAGCTATGATTTTGATAAAGGCGACCAATTGACCTATCAGTGGAAAGTAGAAGGAAAAGTAATTTCTAATGAAATCAATCCAACTTATACTTTCAATAAAAATGGTATTTACAAAGTATTATTAACTGTTAAAGACCAAGTTGGACTCAGTAATACCGATACACTAACTGTTAAAGTGGGAAATACAATGCCAGAAGTGGCGATTTCTACCACCGATAACAGTACTTTCTTCAAAGCTTCTGCGACTTCGTTAAAATATGCCGTAAGCATTCAAGATAAAGAAGATAAGCTCATCGACCCTAAAAAGGTAAAAGTAGTACTGAATTATATTCCGAAAGTAAGTAAAGCTCCACAAATGGGACATCAGCAATTGACTTCTACTTTCAGTATTGGAAAGAATTTAATTGCAGGCTCAGACTGTAAAGCTTGTCACCAAATCAATGGAAAATCTGCTGGGCCTTCATTCACCGAAGTTTCAAAAAAATATAGAGGAGATAAAACAGCTATTGCCAAACTTGCCAACAAAATCATTATTGGCGGAGGTGGACTTTGGGGCGACCGTGAAATGAGTGCTCACCCACAACTTTCTCGTGAAGAAACTACCGAAATGGTAAAATATATTTTATCATTGGGCAATGAACCTATCGAAAATAGAGTTCCGCAACAAGGTACACTTTCGTTGAAAGAACACGTTGGCAAAGAGCAAGAAGGACGTTATGTACTGACGGCATCTTATACCGACAAAGGTTCGTTAGTTGCACCACAAGGTAAAGCAAAAACGGTATTGTCTTTGAAAAAAACGGATATTTTAGTATTGCGTCCGACCAAAATTTATGGAAGCGAAGTAGATGAGATTCACAACATGAACAGAGATGACAAGTACTTGGGAGCAATTCACAATGGTTCATATCTTGTTTTGAAAAATATCGACTTAAAAGATATTGAAGGATTGATTTATCGCTTCTCAAGCAAAGATAATGGAGCAAGTATTGAAGTACACACCGACGCTCTGAATGGACCAATCATCAGTACATTTAAGTATTCGCCAACAGGTAGCTGGAATACATACACTGAACAAAAAGCTTCGGTACAGCCAACGACTGGCAAACACGATTTGTACTTTGTCTTCGTGAAAAAAGAAACACCAAACAAAAATTTATTCAATTTTGAATGGGTAGATTTTGTTTATGGAGATAAGTAAGTATCTTAAATCCAACTAAATAAAAAAGGCTAAACTACAAAGAGAGTTTAGCCTTTTTTATTTAGAACGTAATTTACAGATTTTAAACAACATGATATTTAAATTAATCTACTACGAAATCCAACGCATAAGCGATAAAGTTTATTTTTATAACTCAAAAATACTATAATTCATGAGTTATAAAAGCTTTTTTTATAACTCATAAAATATTTCAACCGTTAGTAGCACCCGTTTTTTACTCAAACAGGTAAGAACAGGCAAATATTCTTCTTCAAAAATTGTATTTTCGTTTGAATATCCATCATCAAAACGAACGAAAATGAAAGTACTTCAAGCTTTACTCTTTTCATTACTTTTTTCAATCTCACTTTCAGCACAAAAAGCCAGTCAAAAAGTATTAACACAGCGTTGGCAAGCCGACTGGATTGCTCCACAAAATGTAAATCTGAAAGATTTTGGGGTATTTCATTTCCGAAAAAACTTTGATTTAGCTCAAAAGCCTTCGCAATTCATCATCAACGTTTCGGGGGATAATCGTTACCGAGTGTATGTAAATGGAAATTTTATTGGAACTGGACCAGCTCGGAGCGATTTAATGCACTGGAATTTTGAAACTTATGACATTGCAAAGTATTTGAATCAAGGTAAAAACACCATTGCTGCCGTAGTTTGGAATTTTGGTGAATTTATGCCTGCTGCTCAGATGAGTAACAAAACGGGTTTTATCGTACAAGGAAATACGGAACTGGAAAGTATTGTAAATACCAACAAAACTTGGAAAGTATTACAAAACCAAGCTTATAAACCTTTACCAGTAGATGGCGGAAAACTTAGAGCGTATATCGTTGTAGGCTGTGGCGAGGAAGTGGAAGCAAGTAAATTCCCAAGCAATTGGGAAAAACCTCAATTTGATGATAGCCAATGGACGAATGCTCGTACTTTGGGACATGGCTATATTTCGGGAACAGGTTCGGGTGCAGAATGGTATTTAGAGCCAAGAAGTATTCCGCAAATGGAAGAAATTCATCAAAATATTAATAGCATCAGAAAATACGAAAGTACTAAAACCTTAACGATGAATGATAATTGGTTGAAAGGAAAAGGTACTTTAAACATTCCTGCTAATAGTAAAACGACCATTTTGCTCGACCAAAGTTTTGAAACAGTCGCTTATCCAGAAATGATTGTGGGTGGAGGAAAAGATTCAAAAATCAGTTTTACGTATGCAGAAGCTTTGATAGATGACAAATGGGTAAAAGGCAATAGAAATGACATTGAAGGTAAGCATATTGTTGGTATTCAAGATATATTTCGTCCAGACGGACAAGCTCAGAGAAGTTTTAGACCACTTTGGTTTAGAACTTATCGTTACATAGAGATTACGATTGAAACCAAAGAACAGGCACTTAGTATCAATGATTTTTACGGGATAAAAACAGGTTATCCTTTTGAAGAAAGAGGTAATTTCACAAGTAATGACCCCAGTTTACAAAATATTTGGAAAGTAGGCTGGCAAACGGCTCGTTTGTGTGCTGGAGAAACCTATTTCGATTGTCCTTATTATGAACAATTGCAATATACTGGCGATACTCGAATTCAGGCTTTGATTTCATTATATGTTTCGGGCGACGACCGTTTGATGCGTAAAGCTTTGATGGATTTCAATAATTCTACTACTTCCGAAGGGTTAACGCAAAGTCGTTACCCATGCAATACGCCTCAGATTATTCCGCCTTTTTCTTTGTTTTGGGTTTCTATGACTTACGATTATTGGATGCACCGCAAAGACGATGCTTTTGTCAAGTCACTTTTGCCAAACATTGAAAAAGTGTTGGCTTGGTATGAACGTAAATTAGACCCTAAAAAAAATATGCTCGGAGCGATGAATTGGTGGTCGTTTGTGGACTGGGCAAAACCTTGGCAGTGGAATCCAATTTCCGACATTGGCGGTATTCCAGACGGAGTTACGGATGGAAACTCATCAATTATTACTTTCCAATATGCTTATACTTTACGACAAGCTTCTGCCATTTTTGAAACTTATGGCGACAAAGAAAAAGCTATTTATTACCGTACTTTAGCAGATTTGATTTCAAAATCAAGCTACGAAGAATGTTGGGATGAAAGCAAAAATGAAGTAGCCGACACGCCTGATAAAAAAGCATTTAGTCAGCACGCTAATATTTTCGCCATACTTGCCAATGCCGTACCCAAAGCCAACGAAAAAGCAATTATAGAGAAAATTCTGAATGATAAAAACCTTACACAAGCTACTTTTTACTTCCGTTTTTATCTAACACAAGCCTTGAAAAAGTCAGGAAATGCTTCATTATATTACAGTACTTTAAGTCCATGGAGAGATATGTTAAGTATCGGATTAAGTACTTTTGCTGAACAAGCAGACCCTACTCGTTCAGACTGTCACGCTTGGTCGGCATCACCCAATTATGATTTTTTAGCCACCATTTGTGGAATTATGCCCGATGCTCCGGGTTTTGAAGAAGTACGTATTCAACCAGCTTTAGGGGATTTAGAAAATGTATCAGGGAAAGTACCGCATCCTTCAGGAGAAATTTCGGTGAATTTAAAACGTAAAGGAAAAACAGGCATTAGTGGCGAAGTAAATCTTCCAGCTAACCTTTCAGGAAGATTTATTTGGAATGGAAAAACGATTGCTTTGAAAGGCGGTTTGCAAAATGTTGATGTAGAGTAGTTTTTATTTTTAGGCTTGTCAAATTTTACAATCTGACAAGCCTATTTTAAACTTTTAATCTGCTCCTCAGAAAGACCTGTCAATTGAATAATCGTATCTATGGGCATTTCCATAACAAGCATTTTTCTGGCAATTTCTATTTTTTCCTCAAGTTTGCCTTTAATAATTCCCTCCGCTTCTCCCTCCTCTCTGGCGGTATCTAATGAATTTTTTAAATCTCTGTAATATTTCAAACTGTCTTCATAAGAAAGCACTTGGTCATAGGTAAATTTGGCTATTTCTGCTGTTTCAAATACTTTCTCAAAAATTTGTTCTCTCAGACTTTCTGGAATTCTATCCAATTTGTTCAAATTACTTATCACATAAAGCCACTTATCAAACCTTGTTTCTAACTGATCTATTGTTTTCTTGAACTTAGGCATTTCTAAGTAAATGAAAGTCAGCTTGTCGTAGAATATTTTATTAGTTTCTATGTCTTTCAACTTTACATCATACCGAAATTTCTCTAGCTCATTTTTATCTGCTTCAAATACAAAATCAAGTATAGCAATCGTGTAAACTGCTTTTAATTCAAAATTCCAATCGGCTCGTTTAGCTTGTTCTCTAATCGGAAAGGTTGAATAATAAACGGTTCTATCTTTAAAGAAATTTTGTTTAGTTTTTTGAAGCTCTACAATAAATTTCTCGCCACGTTCATTTTCGCAATACAAATCAAAAATAGCTTTTCTATCCAACTCCGTCAAACCTAAATGCTCGGTTTTTAAGTACGTTATTTCTTTGATTTGTCCTTGTTCTTCTTTTAATAATTCGTTCAGAAAATCCAATAACAAATCCTTGTTCAACTCTTCGCCAAACAATTTCTTAAAACCGAAATCCGTAAAGGGATTAATGTATTTCTCTACAAATTCTGACATTCGTGTGTATTTTTTTAGCAAATATACAATTTTTAAAAAATTGATATATTAAATCTTTATTCATTAAAATCAATCAAATAAAACTCAAAAATACTACTCGTTACTTGTGCTAATTGGTTGGTATTTACTTCAAAACAGTAATTTTAACACTTTGCTTTCTTTTGTCAGTTTCCAATAATAAAATGTAAATACCATTGGGAACGTCTTTCACCGATATAATATCTTGATTTTCTACTTGTTTAATTACTGAGCCTTTATCACTCAATAAAGTTAGTTTAAAGGGTTTAACAGGAACTTTAACTTGCAAATTATCATAGGCAGGATTGGGGTATGCAATAAAAATCTTTTCTGTCAATAATTCTGTTCCTAAAACTGTAATAACTTCTAATGTAGCAGGTACAGAATAAGTCTGATAGCAATCATTTTTAAGCAAACATCTGTATGAATTTGAATTCTGTAAAATATTAGTAGATTTTATATTCAAAGTATTAGTCTGCTGTCCACTGTAAAGAGTATCTTGGCTTGAAATCTGCTTCCACGTCAAAGCGTCAGCACTTACTTCCCATTGATAAGTTAATGTATTGGATGAACTAACGATAAATTGAACACTATTATTTTCAAACGTTGATTGTGGATTAGGTTGCTGTATAATTTGTATTTCAGGACATTGTTTTACTGTTAGAATAATCGTGTCTGAGGTAGCAGTGTTGCACTGGCTTGATATTTGGCAACGATAGGAATATCTATTTTGCGCTATGTTAACTGAATTAATTGCCAAAGTCTGGGTTCTTTGACCAGAATAAGTAGAATCAAAATTCGTAATTGCCATCCAGTTACTTCCTTTATCTTTACTTACTTCCCATTGATAATTAGTAGCATTGTTTACATTGACTTCTAAAGATATTGATTGCGTCTCTAAGATTGGGTTTGCCGATAATTTAGGCTTAATCTTTGAAGGAATGGATTCGTTACAATTGGTTGTTAACGAAAAAACTCCCGCCTTAAAAGTACCAAACCAAATCTTTCCATCTTTTGCCTCACTCATCGTTTCAATACTATATGGTAAATTTGGTGTATTAGATTTATTATAGGATGTAATCTTATTTTGGTTGTTCGGTTCAAATTTTTGGATTTCGCTTCCTGAACTATATTCATTATTAAAACTCCAAAAATTCCCTTTAGAATCGATAATGAAGTTATAGTAATTTTTTACTTTGAAGTCACTGGGAAATACTATTTTCTCAAAATCTACTCCGTTATACTTAAAAATATTTGCAGTACCACCCAATTGATTGTATTGAAGAACCCAAAGGTTGAAAGAGGAATCAACATATAGGCTATATATTTGTTTAGGCAGATTTGGCGTATTAATTTTTTTAAACGCTACTCCATCAAATACTCCCAGTCCATTATCTGTTAGAACCCAAACACCTCCTCCTACTTTAGGTGAAATTGTTTGAATATTTTCGTTGATACTAAACCAATACCAAACTTCATTTTTAAACCATGCGAGTGTATTTAATTTACCATAATTGTATATACTTACCCAAATTTGCTTTTCGCTATCCATGACAATTTGGTTAACAGCATCCCCTAAATTATATTCCTTCACTTGTAAACCATTATCCTGCTTGCATTGTAATATTCGATTTCGAGAACCAAACCAAAAATCATTTCCTTTACCTTGACAAAACGCACTCGCAGAGAATGGCAATACTAATGTTTCCTTTTTAGTTTCGTTCATTCTAATAACTTTCTCTCCACCATAAGGAGCAATCCAAATATTACTTAATGCATCAGTGCCAATGATTGGGATAAAATTTGAGGTTAAACTCATTTCTGGCAATTCTAATGGAATAAGTGTTTTCCCATCGTAATAAATATTTTTATACTCATAATTATAATCAGAAAAAGACGCTTCTTCAATCTGATAGTTAATTAATATTTTTCCCTTTATATTTTGTTCAAGAGACATGATATGTGTGTAAACTTTTGTATCTAAATCGAATAATAATATGAGCGTATCATTATCGTACTCATACACTTTTCCATACTTGGCGAGTAGGATTTTATCATCAGCCGTATTCCCTAAAACAGTATTAAAACCTTGTAAAATATCTTTCGTTTCATTTGTCTTGGGGTTGAATTTTATGATATGGTCATTACTGAAAATAATATTTCCATCATTATCCACTATTAATTTATGTTTACGACTGTAGATACGTGGTAATGAACTATTATTGTCATCGTAGCTTTTCCATTTCTTTCCGTCAAATTGTAATAATTTATAATCCTCAATTAGCCAAACACTACCTGATTTATCCTGAGCAATAGGAATATTCGTAAACCTTTTTAATCCATTGTTTGCCACATCATAACTGGTATAAACTGAGTCCTTTCCCATTTGTACAAACTTTGTACCTCTGTCATAGCTAATCCATTTTTCATCATTATTTGAATAAAAAAGTATTGGTTTTTCAGCAATTAACATTAAACCAATTTTGCTAGACTCTAACCATACTTTCCCATCAAAAACATAGGTTTTCCGTTCATCACTTGCCCATATTCTATCCTTCACATCAAGTGCTAAGGAGACAATATTACTGTCGAGTCCATTAGAATTATTAAAAGTTTCAATTATTTTGTAATGCTTATCGTAGTGAATTACTCCTCCTTTAGTTCCAACCCATGAAGTAGAATCTTTCATGCTTAAAGAACAAGTAGTATTTGAATAGGAAGTATAATGTTTCCATTCTTGGGCTTGTGAAGTATTAGAAAAACAAGATATGAAAATGCAAAAAATAAGTGTTTGTAATAATTTATTCATCGATGTGTAAGAGATTAAGTTAAGAACACAAAAATAAAGTTTAAACTTGAGGAAAAAACCTTTGTATAAAATAATATCTATTAGTTATTTCCATCAATTCCATCTAAACTCAAATATTTAAAAAAATGAATTGCTAAGAAATAAGTATCCGATTATGAATCAGATAGCTATAAACCGACTAAATCTACCAATCAGAAATAAACAGCATAAATATTCGTTTTAAGAAATAACAAATCCTTACTTTATCTTTAAACACTCTAATACCATGAAAAAATATTTATACTGCCTCGCAGTTTTGCTGACAGTCGTATTTTGGTATGCCTGTACTCCGCCACTTGAAGGAGTAATTTTAAAATTACCTGTCGCCATTACCAACTCCAATGTAATCGTTCAATATAGAGCTGATAATCAGAATGCTGGCGACTTGCCCAGTGACTTAAAAGTAAGTATTGCTGGTGCGGACTCTTTAAAAGTTGTAGATATTATCGGAGGGAGAAATTTCAGAGTAAAACAAAATGTATTGAGTCTGGCTGCCAGTCCCGAAACGACTCCAAGCTCAAGTACTCCAATCAAATTCACTCTTGTCACCGAAGCAGAAGGCTATTTAAAAAAAATTACTCCTGTTCAAATTAGTAGTAAGAACGACCAAAATGTAAGCATTTCCTTAACAAAAATCGCCAGCCCTCCTACTGGAATTACCGCAATACAGCAAACCGCTGCACTTTCAAACGAAGGCTTGGTTTATACAGCTATTTCAGTAACAACTCCATTAAATAACAATATCACCGAAAAAGCAAGTTTAGCTATTCCGACGGGAATAAGTATGAAAGATGGAAATGGTGCTACCGTGGGCGGAAATATCGACATTGTTATGACAAAAGCGGATGCTACCAAAACGGGAGTTTCGGTGAATTCAAACGCCATGTCAAAAGTAGTTGACAAAAATAATAATGTGATTCCCGATTTTAATATGAAACCCATTGTTGGTTTAAAAATTGAAATCTCGAACGATTTACATCAGAAAGTAAAAAGTTTTTCGGGTTTTGTAACAATAAAAACTGAAATTCCGTCAGGGGCAATCGACCCATTGACTAATAAAGTACTAAAAGAAGGTGACGCTATCATCATTACTTCATTTGATGAAGATTCAAGGGTTTTTAAGTATGAAGGCAAAGCTCTATTGATAAAAAATACTTCCGGAAAATTAGAAGCCGTTGGTTCTATCAATCACCTCACACAGATTTACTTTGCCGCACTGAACAGTATTTATATCGAAATTCCTTCGACGGCGACAACTGCTGAAAAAAATGCTTTGATAGCTCAAGCAGAACAAACCTTTGCTACAAAATTGTCGGCTAACCAGATTAAAATCATGAAGGATTATTACATCAATTTGGTAGGTTCGTATCTCGAACAATATACCAATGAAGTGTTACTCCTTGCCCTAAACGGTGTGAATGTGGCAGGCACTACCAGCAGAAATAATATCAAAATCACAACGCCAGATAATATTACCAGTATCGCTGTGAAAGATAGATTAGGGAATAGCGTTTTAACGATAAATAATCCTGTTTTTAGTACTGATGCAAAACTTTCAATATCACTTCCCTCCGCTCCTAACTATGTAAAATTGATTGCCAATTTGTCTTGTCCAACTCCTAAAAAAACGAATGCCGACAATATTCAGATGTATGCAAAAACACTTGGAGCAAAAGCTGACCAATATTTTTATTTGGGAAAAGCCTTGAAAGGTGAAGACGGAATCATTAGAGGAAGTTCTATTTTATTAAAAAGAGGAGGAAAATATGATTTTAAATTTATCGTAGGAGCTACTTCTTTTTACTATGATAATCAGACAGTTACCAATGGAAGCGAGCATAAAATTACAAGCTCAATGCCTTCGGTTTTGTGTGAATAGGGTTTTAGAATAAAATTATTTATAGTTTTGACAAATTTTGAAAATTTGTCAAAACTGAGTTATTGTCAAAATCAAGAAAAAAACCTTGCTTTCAACTTTTTCAGTAAAGCACTTTCTGTTTTTTCACTTTCTAATTCGCCAATCAAAAAACCATAGGGTTTCAAAGATTCAATATGGTCACAAACGATTTTGAGTATTGCCGTTATCGGAATGGCAAGAATGATTCCAGAAATTCCCCAAAGTAATTCGCCAAGTACCAAAGCAATAATGGTAAATAATGGATTGATTTTTACTTGTGGCCCTAAAATCAAAGGTTCTAAAATCCAGCCTTGTATAAACTGAACAATGGCATAAGTAAGTACTATTCCGCCTAAAAGTGATAATGAAGCACCGTGTAAACCCGTGACTAATACCGTTAGACTCGTACCTGTGATATTCCCGACAAAGGGTACTATTTCTAACAAACCGCAAAGTACTGCAAAAAACAAAGCATTTTTTACGCCCAAAATGCTAAAGCCGACACCGTACATCAGCCATAAACAGACTATCATTTTAGACATTCCTAATAAATACTGCTGAGAAACATTGGTGGCTTTGCTCAGGATTTGACTCATCTCTCCTCTTTGTTGTGTTGCCGTTAGTTTCAAAAAAAATGCTTTGAAATGCCCCCGATAATACAAAAGGAAAAAAAAGTATGCCAGCACCAGAATCACATTGGTAATTAAATACGATAAAGACGAAAGCGTAAATTGCATAATACTGCTAATAGAAGGCTGTTCGGATTGTAGAATTTGTGACTGTTTTTCGAGGGAAATGCCTAAATGATTAAAAATATATTCTTGTAAATGCGTACCAAAATCAATGGCTTTTTCTTTGAGAAGTTCGGCGTCGTTGATTAATTCTGAAATTTTCCAACTGACCAAAAATATAATACTTCCAAAAATCATCAATAAACTTAACAAACAAATAAAAGCCGCAAGCCCTTTATTGATTTGTTTTTTCTCTAAAAAATTAGATAAAGGAATAAAAAGCGTAGCTAAAATACCACCAATAAAAATGGGCATCAGAAAGTCTTTCGCAAAGATTAGTCCGGCAATAATCAGAAAAATTAAGAGCAGTTTTTTAATGATTGGAACATTGGTAGTGGTCATAATAATGGCATTTGTTTACTTGTAAATTTAATCAGTTCTCAAAGTTAAGTAGTGAAAGATGATTAGCTGTTCAAATTATAATCTATTTACACAAATAAAAATCTCCCAATGGTTGAACCTTTGAGAGATTTCTACTATGTGTTCAATTTCTTATTTCAGTCTGGTAAAAAATGAAACTTCACCCTGATTGTTTACTATCACGACTATGGTTCTTACACCTCTTTTGAGTTCAACAAAATAATTATCGGACTCATCTACTTCCTGATTAAAAAACATCATGTTACTTGTCACGGCTTCATTATGGTCGTACTCAATAATGTCTCCAACTGTATAGCTTTTGTAAGTATCTTTGATGACATACTGTGCTTTTTCGGGTAGGTCATAAAAATTCTTTGCGGTTGTTGTTCCCATTAATTTTGTACTAAAGTTGTAATATGCCGTGTATTCACGTCCATCTTTCACAAAAGTAGCTTCATCATATTGATTGGTACGTTCCCATAACGAAACAGGATAATTGCCAAAATCAACGGCAAATTGCTGTTTTGCTTGTTCACTTGCTTCTTTACTTATCAAGGTTTTCAATTGTTGCTTGCTGTCTTGCTTTTGTTTTTTTAGAATTGCTTCGTGTTTTTCTATTTTGGCAATATTCTTTTTCAAATAAGCTTTTTGACTTTGAGCATTCAAGCTTGTCATTCCAACAAAGCTTAAGAAGGTTAAGAGCAATATTTTTTTCATCTGATTGATATTTATATCGTTTTATTTCGATGTCAAAATTTGCCTTTATTCTCCTCGAAAGCATTATAGAATTGTGTAAAAGACTTGTTTAATTCACAGATGAGGATTAGATGTATGAGATATGATGTATGAATTATGAGATAGTAAGGACACAATCAATACCAAATATCTATTGATTAACAAATCACATATCATAAATCTTACATCATATCTCATACATCATAATTCACATTAATATTCTTGACTCATCGGATGAATCATCAATTCGTCAATTACTACGTGTTTGGGAGCTTCCAAAATATAAGTAATGGTATCAGCCATATTCTGAGAAGTCAAATATTTAGCTTGATATGGGTCGCCTTCTTCACGTGAATGAAAATAAGTATCTACCACTCCAGAATACACTACTGATACTTTGATACCGTCTTTACGAACTTCTTTACGCAAAGCCATTGAGAAGGCATCTTGGGCATATTTTGAAGAGCAGTACAAAGAACCGCCATCAAAAACACGCTTGGCAACGTCCGAGGCAATATTGATAATATGTCCTTCGCCAGCGGCTTTCATGTGTGGAATGGCTTCACGACAAAACAAAAATGTTCCTTTTACATTGGTTTCATAAATAGCATCCCACTCGGCTGTACTGATGTCTGCCGCTTGTTTGAAAACCCCAAAGCCTGCATTATTGACCAAAGCGTCAATTTTTCCAAATGTTGCAATGGTTGAAGCAATGGTTTCTTTTACGAAATGCTCATCACCCACCGAGCCTACAAAGATTTCTGCTTTTGCTCCTTTGCTTTCAACTTCTGTTTTAACTGCCAAAAGTTCGTTTTCACTACGAGCAACAAGGCTTAAATTAACGCCTTTTTCGGCCAACAATAAAGCCAAAGCTCTACCAATACCTTTGCTTGCACCAGTTACTAAAATAGTTTTATTTTGAAGTGACATAATTTGTTTTTGTTTATAAAATATTGAAAAAAGGATTTCTCAGTGAGTAAAATTAATAGAACTTAGCTTGATGTTTATCCTTACAAAGCTTAATATTTTATCGAAATGCCTTCCAATGGTTTTAAAACAGAAAAGCGTAGAAGAAATTAAATAATTTCTTCTACGCTTTTCTGAGCGGTAATTGGTGATTAATAGTACTTCAAAATTCTAATAATCTGTATCTAAGAAAAAAGATGAGCTCAAAGCTAAAAGCTCATAGCTCAAAGCTAATTTTACTTAAACTTCACCATCATCGTTACTATATTTGAAACCATTCCAGTGGTACGAGTATAATGTCCATATCGTAATTCAAGGCTATTCCATTCTTTGATGCCCAAAACGCCATTGGCTGGTACAAAACGCAATCCAGAACCAATAAAAGTACTGTTGAAACCAGAAATATCGTAATCGCTGGTATAATAAGTACTGGCAAGATTATTTTCTTTATACGGATTGAAATACTTCACTGCCGTTTGCTGATTGAAACGATAGAAAGGACTTACCGAAACATAAGGACTCAGTTTTATTGAGCTTTCTAAATTAATGGTATTGGCTTTCATTCCCCAGTCATCCACATAATAACGATAGAATGCTCTGATGATAGTTCTGTCGCCCAAGAAATAACTCCAACGCATACCAACGGGCAATTTTAAACGTGTTCCGGGCAAGTGTTCTACTTTTTCAGTTCCGTCAGTAAAATATACCCTATGAAAAGGAGTACTCAGCAAACCTTCTTGATAAGCTGGTTCTACTGTAAATAATACTTGTAAACGCTTATTGATTACCTGAGAAAGCGAAAATGCCACATTATAGGAATTTCTCGGACGATATTCTATGGGGTCACGGTCGCCATGAGCTCCAGAGCCGTAATTATTCGGGCGGAGTTCGGGTGGTAAAATAACCGACCAAGTATCAAAAAATGCTCCGCCTTTGATACTAAATTCTCGGTTATTATCTCTTGATGCTTTGGCAAAACTTAAATTTACGCCATAAGATTTATAATCATATTCAGTTGAATACGAAACACTTAAACCTTTGGTGGTTCTGTTGGCATCATTTTTCATACTCCAACTAATCGTTGGGTAAAAGTGCGTATCTTTTCTGGAAGCCGACGAAACAGTAAGTGGGTCGATATTATCCGAAGAAGCAGAAGTATAAAAATCTACGTTTAAGTCGATATTGAATGTATGCTGACGATTTTTCCAATCATATTTTGTCAATTTCAAATCAATTGAATTGGCAATATCGGTTAATTTTTCTGTACCAATACCTCCTGTTACGGCTGAGTTGTTTCCATCTTGACCGTAGTAACTTGATACAAAATTTACTTCTTCAAGTTTTAATTTACGTTTTTCGTAAGTGGAGGTTTCATCTGAACTTGTATTTTGTCCAAAAGTATGATGAACCATTGCCGACATTAACACGGCAACTGATAATATTATTCTTTTCATTGAATCGCAATTTAGTGGTTTTGAAGATGATGGACTTGAAGACTAAAAGACTTAGGACTTTAGGAGTCTGGACTTTAAGATTAAAGGATTTGAAATGACTTACACACTTAGTATTATTAAAGTCAGTCTTTAAGTCTTGAATCCTTCAGTCATAAAATCCAAAATCCTTCAGTCCAAAAATCCTAAAGTCCTTTAGTCATAAAGTCCTCAAGTCCCAAGAAAAATTAATTACACCCACAACCTCCACCACTTTTTCCGCCGTTAGCCCCTGATGCACCTTCACGGTACATGTAAAAACTTTGTTCAAATTTTTCTGATTTTCTTGAAGCTAATTCCATTTCAGCATCATTGATTCTACTTTTTTGATACTCTTTCACTGGAACGCATGATTGGCTCGAAAATCCGACTGCTACCAGTAATATCGCCACGAAGCACTGCTTTTTACTTTTCATATTAGTTGATATTAATATTTTTTGACGTGTGAATTTTATTTGCGTCATCTACGATAATACAAGCAATTCCTTGCATTTGGT
Source organism: Arcicella rigui (assembly GCF_034929435.1). Taxonomy (NCBI): domain Bacteria; kingdom Pseudomonadati; phylum Bacteroidota; class Cytophagia; order Cytophagales; family Flectobacillaceae; genus Arcicella; species Arcicella rigui. The sequence continues at coordinate 42,816 of NZ_JAYFUM010000003.1, read as the reverse complement.
TGATGAGGTTGAGTCCTACTTTTACGCCCATGACCATTATCGGCGTTGCCATGGCATCGGCTAATTCAGCATTTGGACTCAGAATTGTAACACTTTTGATACCCGAAACAGGTAATCCAGTTTTTGGGTCGATGGTATGCGAGTACTTTTTTCCGTTGATTACAACAAACTTTTCGTAATTTCCAGAAGTGGCAACGGCTATATTACTGATTTTCAAGGACGAAAAAATATTATGTTGGGCATTTGGGTCGGCAATTCCAACCGTCCAAGCATTTCCGTTGGGCTGTGAACCCCAAGTGCTTAAATCACCTGAGGCATTCACAATCCCACTCTTTACCCCCTTACTTATCATTAACATTTTGGCTTTTTCGGCGGCATATCCTTTGCCAATTCCTCCAAAGCCAATTCGCATACCTTTTTCTTTTAGGAAAACAGTACTTTCTGATTCATCTAACAATACATTTTTGTAGTTAATCAATCGAACAGATTTACGAGCAGTTTCGGCATCTGGCAAGGCTTTCATCGAAAGGTCGAAATTCCAAAGACTTTTATCAATTGAGCCATAAGTAATATCAAAAGCTCCTTGAGTAAGCTCTGAAATTTTGAGCGAACGCTTTATCAAATCAAATACTTCTTTGTCCACTTTCACAGGCTGAATGCCCGCTTGCTGGTTAATCTGATTGGTTTGACTGTCATCCGAAAAGGTAGTCAACAACGCTTCAATTCTTCTGATTTCAGCTATGGCTTCATCAATTCTTTCTGCTGCCCAATCTGCTCTTTCATCTACTACACTGATTTCAAAAGCATTACCCATCAAGCGTAATTGCTTTTTATGAATCAGTCCATCGGCACTACTAACGAGCATGACTTAGTGATTGAATTTCTTGAACAAAACTTTCGGGCGTAAGTGAACTCGGATAACCATCCCATTCCTTAATTTTTTTACCTTTTGCATCTACCAAAACAGTTAGTGGAAATTTCCCTTCTGCATTATACTTATCGGCTAAAGATTCGTTATGAGCCGTCTGTTTAGCATCCAATTGATTTTTTTTCAATCTTGGAAAATCAGCACGAAGCAATATCAAATTATCAGCCGCATAGTTTTTGAATACTTCTGATTCAAAAATATCTTTTTTCAATTTGATACAAGGAATACACCAATCTGAGCCTGAGAAATTAAGTAAAATATACTTGTTGCCTTGCGTAGCGTCGGCTTTTGCTTTGTCAAAATCCAAAGTCCACTCAGCACTTGAAGCAGAAAATATCAGAAACAAAGAAATAATTAAAGATTTCATAAGATTTGAATTTAAGTATTCTTGAATGGTGATTAGAGAAATTGATTGGCGATTAGCACCATATTTTTTAATTATCAATCACTTGAAAATGCAAATATTTTGCCTAATGCTTAGAGCTTACAGCCAATTGCAGCATTACTTAACTATAAATCACTAAAGTTTTACCGTCGGTAGCGGTTTTGTAAACTGTTAGACCTTTACTTCCGAAACTGTTTTTTCCAACACCCGTTAGCGTAAACCTTGCTCCGTGGTCGGTACAATAGTATTCATTTACATTGAAAATAACTCTCTTTTTAGGTTCGTGCGAACAAGTCTGTGTAGCGGCAACATACACACCAGCCGAAGCTTGAGCCACCACAATACCACTTTGTGTTATGTAACCGCCAACTGTTTTGAGATTTGCGGCAGAACTTGAAGACAAATCAATAGTCAACAAACGGTTTGTAATCGTACTTAAATCTGTACCAGAGCTTGTTCCTGTTCCAGAACTCGAACCAGTTCCCGTACTGGTTGAGTCGGTAGTTGTACTTGTTCCTGAATCTGTACTTGGCGAAATGGTTAAGGCAGGCAATACTGAATCTTCGGCTTTTGTACAAGCAGTAAGTACCGCCATTAATGCAGCACCTCTGAAACCAATTGATTTAAGGAATTCATGTCTTTTCATAAAATTTAATGATTAACTGAAAAATGATTAAGGCACTCTTAAATTAGCTTTATTGAGAATACATATTCTGAGTAGAAAGTATTGCCTAACAAATTTATATTCTTATTAAATCTTTTAATAAATAGTAATCAGAGTGTTTACTATTTATTCCTTGTTGAAACAAGGCTTTTAATTATATTTGTTCAATTCTTATCAATCACACATTAGCCCTAATTATACATTTTAACCAACTCAATGAAAAATAATCCAAAAATACTCACCGCCTGGACGATGTACGACTGGGCAAATTCAGTTCACTCACTCACTATTACTTCAGCCATTTTCCCGATTTATTTTCCCATTGCAGCCATTATGCTTCCTTCCAAAAGCAGAACGCTTGATTTTTTGGGTTTCCAGATTGAAAATACCGTTCTATACTCTTACACTGTTTCTATCGCTTTCTTATTAATCGCTTTTTCAGTTCCATTAGTTTCCGCAATTTCAGATTATACAGGAAAGAAAAAAATATTTATGAAAATGTACTGCTATTTAGGTGCTATTAGCTGTATGTTGATGTATTTCTTTGAAGAAGGACGCTACTATCTGGGTACATTCGCTTTTCTATTTTCCATTGTTGGTTGGGGTGGCAGTATCGTTTTTTATAATTCTTATTTACCCGAAATCGCTACCGAAGACCGATACGACAGTCTTTCAGCAAGAGGTTTTACGATGGGATATATCGGCAGTGTAATACTCTTGGTTCAAAACCTCACGATGGTTTTAATGCCACAATGGTATGGTGGTATTACAGGTGGTGAAGCTTCAAGAATTGCCTTTTTAACCGTTGGGATTTGGTGGATAGTATTTGCCCAATACGCTTTTCATTACTTGCCCAACAATCACAGTCCGCAAAAACAAGAAGGCAATTGGTTATTTAATGGTTTTAAAGAACTCAAGAAAGTATTCCATGAATTAGAGGAGTTAAGTATTACCAAACGTTTTTTACTTTCCTTCTTTTTTTACAATATGGGAGCTCAGACTGTGATGTACCTCGGAGCTTTATTTGGTAGCGAAGAACTTAAATTACCTTCTGATGCCCTTATCATTACCATTCTTCTGATTCAATTGGTTGCCATTGTTGGTGCGTATCTTTTTGCCAAAATCTCTGAGAGTATTGGCAATACCAAAGCTTTAGGCATTACCGTAATTATCTGGATTCTGATTTGCTTGGCGGCTTACTTGGTTACTTCTCGCAATCAGTTTTATGGATTAGCCACTGCCATTGGTTTTGTGATGGGTGGCATTCAATCGCTTTCTCGCTCTACTTATGCCAAATTAATTCCCGAAAACACGCCTGATACGGCTTCGTACTTTAGTTTTTATGATGTTTGCGACCGTATTTCTACCGTTATAGGTACGTTTATGTTTGGTTTGGTAAATCAATTAACAGGCAGTATGCGAATGAGTGTTTTGGTATTGACTGTCTTTTTTATTGTTGGATTAATCATTCTTGCCAGAGTACCATCGCAGAAGATTTATCGTTAATAGGTAAGTGAAATTATGAGTTTTGAATTATGAATTATGAAATAGTAGTTTGCTTTCGGCTTTTAGCTATCGGAATTCGGATTTATAAAATGTTTTTTAAAAATATTCTGTAAAAAAGAAGGTGTTTTCTACCATTTCAGAAATCCCTTTTACTAAATATAAGAGATGTTTTATTTTATGAGCTTATAGCAAAACACCTAAGAGGTATTTGAAGTTATGTTTTAAGATGAATAATTAAGTATTTACGAAGTATTTAAATTTTGTTCAAAATATTTCTTAAACAAATATTTGATGTAGTGGCAATGCCTTGCGGTTGCCATTTTGAGTGTTGCAACCGCAAGGGATTACCTCTACATCAAATTAGTTTTACTTTACTAATTCATAATTCATATCTCATATCTAAAAAAGGGTCTTTCTCCTGACAATTGGATAAACCATTTCTTGGCAATTTTACGTAGTTATAATGAATTAATTTAAACAACAAAGAAATGAAAACTATCTTAATAACATTAATCACTTGCTTTGCCATGTTGAGTAATTGTACGGCACAAGAAGAATCGGGAGTAACGCATCATAAATTTACGGTCGTAAAAACCGATGCAGAATGGATGAAAATCTTAACGCCAGAACAATTTAAAGTAACTCGCAGAAAAAGCACTGAATTGGCTTGTTCGGGTGCTTACTGGAAAAACCACGAAAAAGGCATTTATAAATGCGTTTGCTGTAAACTTCCTCTTTTTGATTCACAGACAAAATTTGAATCGGGTACAGGTTGGCCTTCATTCTACCAAGCCATTCATAAAGATGCTATTTTGGAAGTAGCCGACCACAGTTTCGGAATGGAAAGAATAGAAATTATGTGTAGCCGTTGCGGAGCTCATTTAGGTCATGTTTTCGACGATGGCCCACGCCCAACAGGTTTGCGTTACTGCTTAAACTCCTTAGCTTTGGATTTTGAAAAAGATGAGAAAGTAAGCAAGAAATAGTAGTTAGCTTTAATAGATTCGTCAATTTTTTTAAAAGTTGACGAATCTAAACCAAGTTTTTGAACCTATACCTAAAACAACATTTTGAATATAGTTTCAAATCCCATCCAAAGAGCTACAAGTAAGATAAATCCAATTATCATAAGTAGATACATCATCACATTGTCGAACATTGAATAATTAGCCTCGATAAAAGTATTTGAATGTTGTTTTTCATCTATTATTTCAATGTATTGTAAATAGGTTTCAGCATCCTTGAGATTCCAGTTTTCGTCACAGTCAATATGTATAAATTTTTCATTAGGGTTTTCTTTAATTTTCTTACTCTCAAGTGAAGCTTTCAATAATTCTAAAGCAAATAATGTTAAACCTTCTTTATTTGCCTTTATAAAACTCTCGTCAGAGCCTCCTCCATACTGAAAAATACCCCAAATAGCTTGTTCTTTCAATGTAGTTTCATCAAAGCTGTTAATTATGTTTTGTAGCTCTTCGTCAGTCATTTTACAATTATATTATTTTATCAAAAACCTAATAGCTTTTGTCACTTCCTCTGCTTTGTTCAAGGTCATTAAATGTCCTCCATTTTTTACTACAACATCACTTTTCACAAAACAAAAAGGGAGAATTTTATCGGCAGTACCGTGAATATTTTTTAAGTTTGAATGTACCAGTAAACTTTTCCAAGTCACAATTTTATCAATCGCCCATGCCAAAAAAGTTTTATCTGTATCTAAGATGATTCTTTTCAATAATTCTTCATCTTCCTGTCTATTTATGCCAAAAAGCCAATTAGTGAAAATATTATGGCTTTTAAATACTTGTATGGGTATCAGCCGATGAAGTTTAAGAGTACCTACTAAACGAAAATAAAATGGGATTTCGAGTCGATTTTTAGCTGAAGCAATTAAAATAGTTTGTTCTACCTCAATCAGTTTCGCTACTTCCGTTGCCATCATTCCCCCAAACGAAAGTCCAATTAAAATTGGCTTATGGGTTTTTATTTGTGCTGTCAAACGTTGTGCATAATTTTCAATACGCTCGTTGGCATAAGGAGTAATCCATTGAATATAAGTAACATCAAAACCAGAGAAATCCAGTTTTTGAAAAACCCTTTCATCAGCTCCAAGTCCGCTCAAAACATAAATACTTTTCATCATCGTATCAAATAGCTGAAACTTTATGCTCGACTGACTTTTTTATTATTTCTTTTAAAATATCCACCGATATATCTTCTAATTTTTGAATGTAGATACAACCTTTGCCAGTTTTGTATTTACCAAACTTAGCCAATAGTTCCTCTCTTTGCTCGAAAGAAGTACCAAGATATAAAGTAATAGCATTTGCTCGTGAAGCCAAGGCTACCAAAGGTGCTTCGCCAGAATGTCCGCTGGCATATTGATAGCTGTACTTGCCAAATCCTACTATTCCTGTTCCCCACATTTTAGCCTCAAATCCCGAATATTCTGTGAATAAATCAATGATATGGGTGCAATCATTACGCCTTTTTTCATCCGTAATTTTTGCTAAATAGTCTGCAACACTATTTTCGTTTTCGGTAGTCTTATTTTTTGCCATGAAGATTTAGATTGAAATTCTATAAAGGAAAAGATTTATTACTTCTATTTTTAATGGATAAAACGCTGAGAAAGTACAGCATTGCCCCCACAACAGGCATTAGAAAAATAACAAAAACCCAAAAAAGTCTGCTATTCTTAGTTTTAAAACCTGATTGGAAAAGATGATAAAGAGCAAGTGTTGGCAACAAAACAAAGAGAATAGCAAATACTATCCATAAAAATAAGCTGTCTTCTGGAGTTAAAAAGGTCATAATTAAATGGTTTGAGATGAATACTTAACAGATTATTCGACTTTTACAATTTGAATAAACTTAAACAAATATCGTTTTTTTGAGGGAAGTATTCAAGCAGTACAACCAAGAAATTAAGCACCATCCACAAGAATATGAGCGATAGAAAGGAGAATTGAAGCACCCACTACGAGAATATGAGCGATGGAAACGAGAATATAAGCACCTACTACGAGAATATAAGCGATGGAAAGAAGAATATAAGCACCTACTACGAGAATATGAGCGATAGAAAGAAGAATATAAGCACCTACTCCGAGAATATGAGTAATGGAAAGAAGAATATAAGCACCTACTCCGAGAATATGAGTAATGGAAAGAAGAATATAAGCACCCACTACGAGAATATGAGTAATAGAAACGAGAATTGAAGCACCTACTACATGGCGAATATTAGTAGTGAAATTACAGCTTTGCCAACCTTCAAAATAAGTTGACAAAGCTAGAGTAAACCTTTTTTAGAAGAATTTATTAACCTAAACAAGCCTATTGATGCTTACGAAAAGTACTTTAGTAAAGACTACATAAAATTATCACGCATTTCTTGCTTGATAAATTTTAGGGCATCGTCGGAAGGAATTACATTTTTAGAAAGCACTACTTCTAAAATTTGTTTAGATAATGCTAAGGCATTGGCTTCAGGAGCTAAATCTTTGGCTGATAAATTTATCAAAGTAACGGTTTCGTTCATGGCATTTTTAATAGTAAGCCAAGCTTCGTCGCTCATATACACTTGCTGTGAAAGATTATGCGAGAACTCTTCTCTAATTTCAATCAACATTAGTTGTTGAAACTCTGCCACTGTGGCTACTCTTCCAGAAAGGCGAATTAATAAGTTATTTGGAGAGATTCTTTCCAAGAACAAAGCCATACGTTCATAAGCCTGCAAACGAATTGGAAGGAGTGTTTTGATACTTTCAGCCTTGATGTCTAATTCTTTTTGAGAAATTTCTTTTTTCAAAAACGAACTGATTGTTAGGTACATAGCCCATAAAACTAATCCAGCAGGGAGTAAAACCTTTATTAAATCAGCAACTAATTCCATGATGTTGGGGTTTATTATTCACGATAATCCTTCAAAAATAAGTAATTTTGCCCACAGAAAAAGCCCTTTGAGGAAGGAATCAAAAAATGGGCTTATAAAAATTGAGTCAGGAAAGACAAATCTACCTGTATTTTACAGTGATTATCTGCTACTCAGTTGAAAAAACGAAAAAATGAATCCAACAAGTATTATTCCCATCAGTATTACTGAAACCGCCAAGCAAGAAGTACTCAAAGCTTTGGGCATTAAAGGTATTCCAGCGGATTATTTTCTAAGAGTTGGTTTGCGTGGAGGGGCTTGTAGTGCCACTTATTTAATTGGCTTTGACAAAATGGGTGAACACGACGAACTGTATGAAATAGACGATTTGAAAGTAATCATAGACAAACGCCATTTGATGTATTTAATAAATATAGAACTTGATTTTGAGGAAGAAGGAAATGGCTTTACCTTTAATAAATTATAGAAACAAAACATTTTATTCATGAAAATTGCCGCAATTGACATCGGCTCGAACGCCGCCAGAATGCAAATCTCAAGAGTTCTTGAAAACGATGGAAAAATAAGCTTCAAAAAAGTAGAATACGTTCGTTTTGCTTTGCGTTTGGGTCACGATGTATTTAATGACGGAGAAATTAGCCCTGAATCTGAGGTTAGAATTTTTAAGTTATTGAACGCCTACAAACTCTTATTAGACTTACACGAAGTAAAAGATTATATGATTTGTGCTACTTCGGCAATGCGTGAAGCAGGAAACGCCGAAGCAGTCATTACTCGTATCCATAAAATTTTGGATATGAAAATCAATATTATTGAAGGAGCAAAAGAAGCTGAACTTATCAATGACGTAGTAGTACAAGCCTTAGACGATGCCAATTATTTGCACATCGACGTAGGCGGAGGTTCTACTGAATTAAATATTTATTCTGAAAGAAAGAAAATTGCTTCTAAATCATTCAAAATTGGCTCTGTGCGTTTGTTGGAACACAAGGAACGTGAAGGCGATTGGGAAAAAATGAAGAAATGGATTGAAAACAATATTGATGTACAAAATGCCAACATTACCGCAGTAGGTACAGGCGGAAACATCAGCAAATTGTTTAATATTTCTACCAATCATCTCGATGAAACTTCAATCAGTATTGATGAATTATCTCGCTTAAAAGATTATGTAGCTTCATTTACGTATGAAGAAAGAATCAATAAACTTCGCCTCAATGCCGACCGTGCCGATGTAATCGTACCAGCGGCTCAGATTTACTTATCAGTAATGAAATGGGCAGGAGCTGAACGAATTTTAGTACCTGATTTAGGTTTGAAAGATGGTATTATACAAATGGTGTATGAAAGAATTCAGCATCGAAAAAAATAAAGCTAAAATAAAAAGGCTGTTTCTTTACTTTAGAAACAGCCTTTTTATTTTATGATAAGAATACTCCACAACTCAATAAATAGCTTTCACCAGCGGCTAAAGTAAGCAAGCCATCTCCCGAATTATAAGCGTTTGTATTGCCTGTCATTGGTTCAATAGCTACACAGTCACGACTTGGTGGAATATACACAACGGTAAAATTGAATTGTTTTTCCAAAGCTTCTTGCCAAACATTGATAGACAAATCTTTCGGTATAGAATGAAGTATCGTGCTTACTCTTTCCCTCTTTTCTACCGCAAAAACAGCATCTAAATTTTGTGTTGCTAAAGCTACTGCTCCACCAAAATCAACGGTTTTAGTATCTACCGAAATCATTTGTTTGTCAGGAATAGACTGCTTTATAGCAGGGAACTCAACCGTCCAATCTTTCACCGTTTCGCCTTCAATTTTGAAATAAGGATGCCAACCCAAAACGATAGGCATTGAAGTATTTCCCGCATTTTTGATTGAATAAACCAAAGTAAAACCACATTCAGCAGAAAGAATATTGGTAATTTCTAAAACAAAGGGAAAAGGAAAACCAAAATGATTGCCTTTATAGTCGTAACGAAGCGTTAGGCTTGCGGCATTTTCTGTTACTTTTTCCTCAACTACCTCAAAATCAGCAAAAGCCACAAAACCATGAATAGCATTATTTAATGGCACTTCGTTGATTGGTAATTGATAATCTATCCCTTCAAAAGAATATTTCCCATCTCTTACACGGTTTCCCCACGGAAATAAATGAGCAGAAGGATAAGCTGCCATTTCTTTTACCAATTGCTCGTCACTTTCAGCACAAGCAATTACATTGTACAGATGCTCAGCTTTTTTTAAAAGCATTTTACGAATGATGCCTCCAAATGCTGGCAAAAGTGATACTGATTCGCCAGTAGTTGAATTCGATAAAACATATTCGGTAAAACGCCCGAATGATTCTTTTGAAATTTTCATTTTAAAAAATATTACTTATACTATTCATTTAATTTAAAACTCCTCATCCAAAAGGGTTGCCCCTACGCAAAAAATGCTGAAAATAAGAACTATTTAGAACGAAATAAAATCCTTCGACAGCCCTAACTCCTCACTCATAATTCAGCACTCTCACTTACTACATCTCCCCTTCTACCCCCAAACCAAACAAGGCAAAATCGTACTTTACGGGGTCGTTTGCGTCGAGTAATTTTAGGTTTTCTGTCAATTCTACTGCCATTTGCCAATCGGGTTTGGGTCTTTCTATTAAGCCTAATTTTCTGGCTACTCTTTCAACATGCACATCGCAAGGACAAATCAACTTGGCACTTGAGATATTTTCCCAAATTCCAAAATCTACGCCGTAGCTATCTTTTCGTACCATCCAACGCAAAAACATATTTAAGCGTTTGCATGAAGAGTTTCGGATGGGCGTAGCAATATGCTTACGAGTTCTTTCAGGATATTCTTCTAAACTAAAGAAAAGGTCATGAAAAGCCGTCAGATTGTTTTTGATATTACTTTCATTAGGAAGTTCACCTACCAAAAATGCTTCTTCTAATGACGAGTGTTTTTGATAAAAATCCTGAAACCAAGCGATAAAATACAAGGTATCAGTAGCATTGAAAGTACGATGTTTGAAGGACAAAAAAGCCTTTAAATCAGCTTCTTGATGATTCATTATAAAATCGTAAGGACTTCCATCCATTAAAGTAATCAATTCTTTACACTTGTTGATGATAGTCTTTCTTTGTCCCCAAGCCAAAACAGCAGCCCAGAAACCCATGATTTCAATGTCTTCTTTTTTAGAAAAAAGGTGAGGAATAGAAACGGGGTCGTTCGGAATAAAATCAGGTTGATTATACTTCAAGTAATTTTCTGCTAATAAATCAGCAACGTAGTTTGTCATGTGATGATGATAAAATAAAAATACTCGGCATTTTCTTGAAAAGAAGTTTGCCGAGTATTCAATTTATTTAATTTTAGAAGCAACAAACGCAATGATTTTAGAAGGAATAGAAAAAATCCAAACTAAAACTGTATATAAAAATGCGAATGTAGCGATGGCAGGAAATGCTAATGTATAAAGCACATTAAACACGATATGCCCAAAAGTAATTTGTCTTTTATTGCGTCGCATTTTGTTATGGAGTCATGTAATTCACTTCCGCTCTAATTCTCTTTTCTGTTGGATTCAGCTTCTCAAAAGCTCTTGGCGAAAGTTTAAGAATTACTTTATCGCTACCGATGTCTGGAAGTTTACCTACCACTTTTACCCAAATACTTTGTCCGTTGGCTAAGTTTTTCACATTCAGTAAAGTACCTATTCCAGCCGAGCGATGAAGTGCTAAATATTTCCCAGAGCTATCTTCTACATCAATCAATTCAGCTAAACCTGTTTCTATGGTTCTTTTATAACCTGATGCTGTTCTTACAACTTCAGTCGTTGGCTTTGTCTCTACGGCTGGTTGTTCTTCAGCACGATAAGGTTGTTTATACTTTGGTGCTTCGGTGGCAACTTCTGATGGTCTTGAAACGATGGGTTGTTCTTGGTATCTCGTTGTTGTTGGTGGCTCGATAAGCTTTTTCACTCGCTCATACTCTTTGGAATCTACAATCAGAAGTTGCCCAGCAGAGATTGGTTGGTCAACTGACAGATTATTCCATTTTCTAAGATCTGAAACCGAAACTCTATATTTAGCCGCAATGCTAAACAGACCTTGACCCGCTTCTACCACATGAGTTGACGATTTTGGTTGCTCATAAGTAGATGGTGCTGGCGTATTTGTCTGACCACTTGACTGATATAAATACGGAGAATAAGTAGAAGGCGAATGAGCAGCAGTGGCGTTCGGATTATAAGGTTTATTATAAGGAACTTTTATTAACTGACCAATATTGATACTTTCAGAAACCCCCGGATTAGCTGCATGAAAGTCAGACATGGTAATACCATACTTTCTCAAAACAGCATAAAGCGTCTGCTTGGGTTCTACTTTGTGAATAACATAGGTTTTAGTACCTTCTCTTCTTACTCCAACGGAATCCACTAATGCCTTTGTTGCAAAAGAAGACAAATGAATCGTTGACAATGCTAAGGTAATTACAAATGATGCAACGGACTTAGGGCTATATTTCATATCCGATGAGTTGATTTTGATTTTTAACATAAAATAAAGTGTCAGACTTAGTAGAAAAGGTGTTGATACCAATTCCTTCACTTGAGTTAATAAAATCGTGAAGTAGAATTTCTTTTTCTTTATTTGTTATTAACAGATAATTATGAAACTGATTTTCTTTGTAAATATAATAAGAAATTACAATTTTATCATTTACTTCGAGATAATCTACTGCTTTTTCTGCCTCAATTTTTAATAAATGGTACAAAAATTTAAAGATTAAAGGGAAATACTCGCTTGTTTCGGTATAATGATTAATCAGATTGTTTTCTTCAATTTCTGGCTTTGGTAAAACAAGCTCAACTTCTTTATAAATTGGAAGATTATCTTTGTCAAGTCGATATAAAATCAACTTATCTTCTTCAGTATTAAAGTAAATCCAATCGTCAAAACGATGAACTAATGTGCCAGTTTTTACATCAAGTACCAACAATCCCAAGGCTTCTGGCTTCGATTGGTTTGAATACTTGTGCAAAAAAACGAAATCTCCGAAAACTCCTACCAAACTCAACCACCATGATTTTTCTGGTTGTAAGTCTTTCCAAAAAAAAGTATTGGTAGTTAAATTAATTGCAGAAAAAAATACTTGTCGCTTTAGTTCATCTCTAATTTCAAGTACCACCACTTTTTCACCAAAAGCTAAATTCCATATTTTTCCATCGAAAATTTCTTCTATTTTTTTTAACATAGATTTTATTGTTATTTTACAGCTTCTTGTCATTTGAGCAATCAAATCAAGACATATTTCTCAACCCGATTCAATATTTACGCTGTGTTAAAAATTTTAGGTATTATCCCTGCTCGTTTTGCTTCTACTCGTTTCCCCGGAAAACCATTAGTAGAAATTCAAGGTAAATCCATGATTCAAAGAGTTTATGAACAAGCTTCGCTGTCTAAAGCTCTTTCAAAAGTAGTGGTTGCTACCGACGATGAACGTATTTTCAATCATGTAATAGGCTTTGGTGGTAATGCCGTGATGACTTCATCAAAACATCCGAGCGGAACAGACCGTTGCTACGAGGCTTTTGAAATCATCAGCAAAACCGAACGAAAAGCTGAGGGCAAAAAATACCAACGCTACAATTATATCATTAATATTCAAGGAGATGAACCTTTTATTCAACCCGAACAAATTGACATTTTGGCAGAATGTTTAAACGATAAAACAGAACTGGCTACGCTTGTCAAGCAAATTGAGGATGAAGATACACTCTTTAACCCGAATACTCCAAAAGTAATTTTTGATAACCACCTTGAAGCAATCTACTTTACTCGCCAGACGATTCCCTACTTGAGAGGTATCGAAAAAGATAAGTGGCTGAATGCCCATGATTATTACAAACACATTGGCATTTATGCTTACCGAGTGGATGTACTTAAAAAAATCACCAAATTACCAATGGCTTTATTAGAAAAAGTAGAGTCTTTAGAGCAATTGCGTTGGTTGGCCAATGGTTTTAAAATTAAGATTGCCATTACGCCTTATGATAGTTTTGGCATTGATGTTCCAGAGGATATACAAGAAGCCATTAAAAGGCTTTTATAAAATAAAAAGGCTTGGAAAAGATATATTTCCAAGCCTTTTTATTTTTATTTTGCCGTTAGATAGACAAATGGCACGATACATTCCTCTAATGAAATTCCACCATGCTGAAAGGTATTTCTGTAATGACTGACGTAATGGTTATAATTGTTCGGATAAGCCAAGAAGTAATCATCTTTTGTAAAAACGTAGGTTGTCGAAACGTTTACTTTTGGTAAGAAAAAACGCTCTGGTTTTCTACAAATAAACAAATGGTTTTCATCGTCCCAGTTCAAATTTCTACCTTGTTTGTATCTTAAATTGGTATTTACCGAACGGTCTCCCACAATTTTTACGGGATTCTGTACTCTAATCATTCCGTGGTCGGTGGTGATGATTAATCTTCCCTTTTTATCAGAAATTTTCTTGAGTAAATCAAACAAAGGTGAATGCGAAAACCAACTGGCCGTAAGGCTTCTATAACCAGATTCATCAGGAGCAAGTTCTTTAATCATTGCCATATCTGTTCTGGCGTGTGAAAGCATATCTACGAAATTGTAAACAATCACGTTCAAATGATTTTGACTTAACTTGGTGAAGTTTTCAACTAAGTTTTTGCCTTGGTTATTATGAATAATTTTGTGATAAGAAGTTTTCACTGCAAAAGGCATTCTACTTCTACGAATTTGCTCTTGAAAGAAAAACTCTTCGTTTTGGTTAAATCCTTCTTCGTCTTCGCTATCGCCAATATCTTGCACCCAATGTCTTGGATATTGTTTTTCTATTTCCGAAGGCATCAATCCCGAAAAAATAGCATTACGAGCATAAGCCGTAGTAGTTGGCAAAATTGAATAATAAGTAGATTCTTCTTCTACCGAAAAATAGTCTTGAATGAGTCCTTCCAATACTTTCCATTGGTCAAAACGGAGGTTATCAATCAAAACAAAGTAAAGTGGAGAGTCTTCTCTCAGTAATGGGAAAACCTTTTTTCGCATTAATTGATGTGATAAAATAGGATTATTTCCTTTAGGGTCGTTCAACCAATTTTCATAATTATCAGTAATGAATCTTGAAAAATTAGCATTGGCTTCTGATTTCTGCATATTCATTACTTCTGCCATCGACTTATTTTCAGTTCTGTCGATTTCCAATTCCCAGAAAAGCAGTTTTTTATATACTTCTGCCCATTCAGCATGATTCATTCTATCTTGATAACGCATTGCCAATTGGCGGAACTCTTGCTGATACGATAAGTTTGTTTTTTCTTCTTCGAGCCTTTTTTTGTCTAATATTTTTTTAACAGACAATAAAATTTGATTCGGATTGAGTGGTTTAATCAAATAATCTGCAATTTTTGACCCAATTGCTTCTTCCATAATATCCTCTTCTTCCGACTTAGTAATCATCACCACAGGTAAATTTGGCTTTAGCTGTTTGATTTTAGGAAGAACTTCCAGCCCAGTCATTCCTGGCATATTTTCATCCAAAAAAACTACATCAAACTTCTTTTTTTCTACTTCTTCCAAAGCATCAGCACCAGAATTTACAGGCGTTACTTCATACCCTTTTTGGGTCAAAAACATGATATATGGTTTGAGCAGGTCGATTTCATCATCTGCCCACAGAATTGAATATTGCATATTATAGATTGTTTTAAAGTTCCGATTATAGTATCAGAACCCTTAAAATGTAAAAAACAGCGTTTTATTGCTGTTTTTTTTGTTATTTTTTGTTAAAATTTATTTTACCAATTCTTTGAGTTCCCATTCTGAAACATTCAATAAACCTACTTTTGTAAGCCTTTTGGTAAGTTCACGCCAGTTGGGTTCTTTGGAATAAATCTTTTGTAACATTTGCGAAGACTTCTTAATATCATTATTGTTTGCCATTGAAATGGCCGTCCAGTATTGCATTTCAGCACTGTTGGGCAACAACTTTATGGCTGCATGGTACTCGTCCATTGCTTTTTTTACATTACTTGAAGCAATAGCATAATCTCCAGCATTCAGATGTTCATAAGCCCTTTTTACTTTCAATAATCTTGATAACTCAGCCAAAGGCATTTCTTTGTCATCAACTCTCAAATCAATCAAATGGTCATCGTCCCAAGGTTTATTACTGGCTGTTCCTTTTACTACCAATAAAGCCGCAGACTGTTTTCCCTTGATAGAGCCACTTGCTAACCTACCTGCTTCTAAAGTTTTCATTACTCTTTCGGGCAATGGTAATTTCCAGTTCTCTTTAAAAGCACGAGACATCGCTTCGGGTACTTTATTATTCAGCATCATATTACTTTGTACCGAAAAATTTAGTCCTTTTACGTGTCCAGCATATTCCACACAATTTTTCCCTGTAAATACTGCAATGTTTCCTTTTGCATCTGCGATGGCTACTTGTCGAACCTCTTTATCTGTGTCACCTGATAACAAAATACTTAGGGCTTCGTCGGCTGTTTTTCCATTTTTCATCAAATTTAACCCTCTGATGCCAAATGATTTGTTGGCAAAACTCTGAGTAGCGATTACGCCTACTCCTGCTTGTCCCCAACTTACCGTTGTACCCACACTAAACAAATGGCTTTGTACACCTACGGCCATTTCTCCAGTTTTCATATCTCTTGCTACAATCGAAAAAGTATTAGCAAAAGGTTCTTTGTTTTTTGTTATCTGTGCATCAGTTTCAAGGGTAAAAAAAAGTGAAAATACTAATAGTAATTTTTTCATGGTTGGCATTTTATAAAATGATAGGTAGGCATTAAATTTCAATAAATCAGTGTTACTTATTATTACTACATTAGGCAATCTTGTACATTATAAATTCTAAATACTACTTTCAACAATTAAATTACTTCCAAGCTCTTCTTTTACTTCCCCATTTTCGCATTTAAGAATGCGAGCGGGGAATTTCCTAATCATATCAAAATCGTGGGTTGCCATTAAAATGGCTGTCCCTGCTTTATTGATTTCATGAAAAAGCTTGATAATTTGGCTCGAAACTTCTGGGTCAAGATTTCCCGTTGGTTCATCAGCAAAAAGTATCTGCGGTTCATTCAATAAAGCCCTTGCGATTACTACTCGCTGCTGTTCGCCACCCGAAAGTTGATGTGGCATTTTATCACGAGAGGCAGACATACCTACTTGCATCAATACTTCAGCAATTCTTGCTTTCATCTTTGCACTATCTTTCCATCCTGTTGCTTCTAAAACCCATAAAAGGTTTTCTTGTACATTCCTGTCCATAAACAACTGAAAGTCTTGGAATACAACACCAATTTTTCGGCGAAGAAACGGACGTTCAGAAGCTTTCAAAGTTTCAATCGGAAATCCTACTACTTTGGCTCGCCCTTGTTGAAGCCAAAGATCAGCATACAAAGTCTTTAGAAGTGAACTCTTGCCACTTCCAGTTCGACCAATCAAAAAAACAAACTCACCTCTATTAATATTAAAATTAACATCGCTCAAAATGATACGCTCTTTATGATAAACATAAGTATTCTCAACGACAACTACGGGTTCTGATGTAAACATTTTTAATTAAGTAAGTTATTTATTCAAATATACTGACAAATTGATAAAATTAAGAATTTCTTTGTCGGCTTTAGTATAAAAATTCGAGCCCTAAAAACTGTAAAAATATGCCCTTGGATTAAGAATAACAATTTTTTATTCTACACTCTTACCGAAATCTCTTTCCATTCCAAGTTTTTTTCTTCTCTTCACAGCTCTTTGGAGTTGATTCACAAACAATAATCTTGCCGAAAAATTTAAAGTATTATATACGCCTCATTAAATATTTTGCTCTATATTTGTTTAATTTTTAGATAAACCTAAATTTTAAATTAGAATAATATTATGAAGACAAAAATTTACTTATTCACAAGTATTCTCGGGATGTTACTTGTTGGTAGAATTAGTCATGCACAAAATAGCTTGAAAGGACGAGTACTTCATCGTGAAAACAATGAAGCCGTTATTGGAGCAAACATTTATATAGCCGAACTGAGAACTGGTACAAGTACGAATGTAAATGGGGATTTTCATCTCAAAAACCTTCCCAAAGGCACATTTACGGTACAAATCAGTTATGTTTCTCATAAAACCCTTACTCAAAAAATTGCCATTGCTGGCGAAACTATCCAACATTTTATCATGGATAATGCGGCTACTTCGCTCGAAGAAGTGGTAGTGACGGGTGCGGGAGTAAAAACCTTAGTCAAAGAAAGTCCTGTTCCTATTGCGGCACTTTCTCGAACGCAATGGCTACAAAGTGCTTCTACAAATTTGGTAGATGCTATCGTAAAACTGCCGGGTGTATCGCAAATTATGACTGGGCCAACGCTTTCAAAACCTATTATCAGAGGCTTGGGCTTTAACCGAGTAATTACCGTACACGATGGCGTTCGACAAGAAGATAATCAATGGGGCGAAGAACACAGTTTGCACATCGACGAGTTTTCGATTGAACGCTATGAAATCATTCGTGGAGCTGGCTCATTGATGTATGGCTCTGATGGTCTGGGTGGGGTTATTTCAGTGATTTCACCAACGCCTACCGAAGAAGGGAAAATCAGAGGGAGTATTTTGTATAATTTTCAATCAAATAATACTTTACAGGGAATTTCAGCCAATTTGGGCGGTAATACAAATGGCTTTATTTGGACTGGACGTTTGAGCCACAAAAATGCTGGCAATTATCAAAATCCTTACGATGGCTTAGTAAATGGTTCAGCCTTTAATGAATTGGATTATTCTGGCATGATTGGACTGAATAAAAAATGGGGATATTCTCGTTTGTACTTTTCAAAATTTGGACAAAACATCAATATCATTGATGGCACAAGAGATGTCTTCGGTAATTTTACACAAAGTGCTTTATTGAACGGAAAAGTAGTTAAACAACAAGTTTCAAAAGAAGCCTTAGAAAATCCAACTATCAATCCTTCAAACTCACAGCAGTTAGAAAACTACAAAATTTCATGGAATAATTATTTGAATTTGGGTAAAAGTACTTTGAGTTTCAACCTTGCTTATTCTCAAAACAGACGGAAAGAGTATGGAAATATTTTCAAACCTTTTCAGGCTGATTTATACTTTTTTTTAGAAACACTTTATTATGATACCCGCTTTAATTTTCCAGAAAAAAACAATTTTGAAACAACCATTGGCACAAATGGAATGCTTCAAAAAATGAATAATCGTGGCAATGAAACACTTTATCCGAACTTCAATTTACTTGATAATGGAATTTTTGTTTTTACAAAAAAGAAAATAGATAAACTTATCCTCAGCGGTGGTTTGCGTTTTGACATTCGTCAGCTTAATATCGAAAAATTATACATTGATTCAGAGGGGAAATTCCAAACGTCACCTTCGAGCAATACTACTGAACGTTTTTCAGGTTTTGAGAAGAACTTCAAAAATATTACGGGAAGTTTTGGGGCGGTTTATAAAATCAATGATTTACTTTCTGTAAAAACAAATCTTGCTCGTGGTTTTCGAGCACCTTCCGTTCCAGAAATTTCATCCAATGGCGAACACGCTGGTACTTTCCGCTACGAAATCGGGAATATTAATCAGCAATCAGAAGTTTCTTTGCAGAATGATTTGGGTTTTACTTATGAAAATACTTCTTGGTATGCTGATGTTAATTTTTTCAGTAATCGCATTCAAAATTATACTTTCTCTGAGCGTGTGCAAACAGGGGCTGGGCAAGATTCTATCATCAATGGAGTCCCTGCTTTTCGTTATCAGCAAGGAAACGCAAGGCTTTTGGGCATGGAGGCAGTACTTACTTTCAATCCCATGTCTGCTCGTTGGTTGAGTATCACTGAAAGTTATTCGCTCGTCAATGGTGTAAATCTTTCAGCGAAAAACGATTCAGCGAAATATCTTCCTTTTATGCCTCCGCCTCGCTGGTTGACTACCCTAAAATTGACTAAAGATACTTGGGGGAAAAATCTCAGAAATGCTTATTTGACTTTAGAATTGGAACATAACCAACAACAAAATAAAGTACTGTTGGCATACAATACCGAAACTTTTACGCCTGCATATTCACTCTTGAATATCGGTACTGGTGCAACGGTCACTAATCGAAAAAAACAGGCTTTATTTTCCCTTTATCTGAATGTCAATAATGTGTTAGACAAAGCTTATCAAAGCCACCAAAGTAGATTGAAGTATTTAGATACAAACCTGAGTACTGGCAGACAGGGCGTTTTTAATATGGGGCGAAATGTGAGTGTGAAGGTGGTTGTACCGATAAATTGATTTTGGATGTTGGATTTCGGATTTCGGTCGTCGGATTTCAGATTGGCTATTTGGATTTCAAAATTTCAACCTCAAAATACTCAAAACTTAATTGCCAGTATTCGATGTTCAAATTCTCCAAAAAAAAGCTCTTCAAACTTTAATGTTTGAAGAGCTTTTATCTTTATTGCTGTTTACACCAAAATTTAAAATCCGAATGCCGACAACCGAAATCCGAAAGCTATTTAAGCATTCGTCTTAGCATGGTCAGCTAAGAATTTCGCCAAACCGCTATCCGTTAATGGGTGATTCAATAAAGCTAACATGGCAGAAAGTGGACCAGTCATTACGTCTGCACCGATTTCAGCACATCTGATAATATGAATTGGGTTACGAACCGAAGCCGCTAAGATTTCAGTATCAAAACCATAGTTATCATAAATAGTACGGATTTGCTCGATTAATTGGATACCATCAAATGAAATATCATCTAAACGACCAATGAATGGAGAAACATAAGAAGCACCAGCTTTTGCTGCTAATAATGCTTGTCCAGCCGAGAAAATTAAAGTACAGTTTGTTTTAATACCTTTTTCAGAGAAGTATTTCAAAGCTTTCACGCCGTCTTTAATCATTGGGATTTTCACAACGATTTTCTCATCTAATTCAGCTAATTCTTCACCTTCACGAATCATTCCTTCAAAATCCGTAGCGATTACTTCAGCAGAAACATCGCCTTCAACAATATCACAAATGGCTTTGTAATGTTTAAGTACGTTGTTTTTTCCGCTGATGCCTTCTTTCGCCATCAAAGATGGGTTGGTAGTTACTCCGTCTAATACGCCTAAATCCTGAGCTTCTTGGATTTCTTTGAGATTGGCTGTGTCAATAAAAAATTTCATGTGATTTGTTTTTTGAGAAATATAACAAGAATGAGCTATGTTGTCAATCAAAGTATTTTATCAATTAATAATACTTCGTTGCAAAATTAGGAAAAGCATTTGACAAAGCAGAGAAATTATTTAAAAAAATATAACAGTATAGAACAGTTAATGTTTCTTTAATGATTTGAAAATTTGATGAAGGAAAAATTGAGATGAAACGTTATAAAACAAAAAAAGGCAAATTCACCGCTACAACCTGCCTACCCTTGCTTCGGTCAAGACCTGGGGGATTCGGAGGGAGCTGGTAATTTGCCGACACAAAGATGGCAGATTTTGTTGTTTTTTCAAAACCTTCACCGCAACTTTGAGGAAAGTTTTTCTTCAATAATTCACAAAAACAGCAAAATTTGAGGGGTGACCTTTTGATTTACAGTTAATTAAATAATATTATGACAGTTAAAAATATTTTAAAAAAAATTAATCATTTTTTGGTTTTAGCCTCATTTTTGGGATTTCTGACGGCTTGTACGGGTTCTTCAGACGCTTTTATTGAAAAAGCTAAGGAACAATTAAAACAAGGAAAAGCCAAAGAAGCAGTTGAATTTTTGAATCAAGCCATCGACAAAGACCCTGAAAATGCCAAAGCCTTCAATATGCGTGGAGCAGCAAATTTTGAATTGAAAGATTACACAAACGCTCTTTTGGATTACGAACAGGCAATCAAACTCGACCCAAACAACTATCAACCTTACTTCAACCGTGCCTCGGTAAAAATGGAAAAATCTGATTGGGAAGGAGCGTTTCAAGATTGTTCAAAAGCTATTTCGATGCAACCCGATACGGCTGAGTTGTATGTAAAAAGAGGAATTATTTTGGCGGCTTTACAAAAAACAGAGGAAGCAATTGTCGATTTCGACAAAGCCATTAAGCTAAATCCCAATGAAACAAACGCATTGTACAACCGTGGTAATATTTACTTCCAGTTGGGTGAATTAGCTCGTGCAGAATCAGATTTTATGGCAGCCGTGAAAGCCGACCAGCAATTTGGAAAGGCATATTATGCGTTGGGAATTGTTCAGCAGAAAAAAGGTCAATCAGATGATAGTTGCCTGAGTTTCAAAATGGCAAACCGATTAGGCTATCCTGATGCCAAAGAAGCAATTAAGGCTTTTTGTAAATAAATGCTATTGATAAGATTTGGCAAATTTAAAATTTGTCAAATCTTATCAATGCGAAAAGATAAAAGTAAACTATAATATAGCTAAACAACTAATTTTTAGAACCTTAAAGACATAATTCATATCTAATAATTCATAATTCTATTATCGCATACTCACCAAAGTAACCCCCGCTCCTCCTCTATCTGCGTGTTCATCTTGTGTGCTGGCAACTTGCTTATAGCCTCTAAGATGCTGACGAATGAGATTTCTCAAAATTCCATCACCTTTTCCGTGAACAATTCTAAGTTCATCATAACCAACCATGATGGCGTCATTCATAAACCTATCTACTTCTACCAAAGCTTCTTCGCCACGTTTTCCACGTAAGTCAAGATTGAATGAAAAATTCATCAATTTATCATTCATATCAACGCCCACAATTTTGGTACTTGATGAAATTTTCTGTTTGTATTCTTTGCGAGAAATTTTTTCTAAACGATTGATTTTTACCGTTGTTTTCAAATCGCCAATGGCAATTTCGGCATCTTTTCCACGCAAACTCAATACTTCTCCTAAAGCTTCCTGACCTTTGATTCTGACCAAAGAACCCACAGAAATTTCGCCTAAAATCACTTCAATTTCTTCACGCTCTTCTTTTTCTTTCTCCTCTTTTGGTGTTGGCTTTTTCGCAACAGGATTTACTTTTTCAAGTACTAAGCTTTCTTGAAAATCCACTAAATCTTGTCGGATTTCTTTGGTTGCCAGTTTCTCCGCTCCTTGCTCACGAATTTCCTTAATCGTTGCTTCGATTTTTTGGTTTGTATTCTTAATTAATTCTTTCGCTTGGATTTTGGCAGTATTTAAAATCGTTTTCTTTTCTGTTTCTAAATACGATTTCAACGAGTTGTATTGCTCTAATAATTGGTCAAGTTTGCGTTGTTTTTGGGCATTTTCAACGTTTTTATCCGCAAATACTTTCTTTTCAATTTCTAATTCTTTGATAAGCTTTTCAAAACTTACTTGCTGATTACCAATTTTTTGCTTTGATTTATCAATAATTGCTTTTGGCAAACCAATTTTATAAGCAATTTCTATCGCAAAAGAACTTCCCGGCTTCCCGATTTCCAATTCATACAAAGGCTCAAGGTGTTCGGCATCGTAACGCATCGCTCCGTTGACCAATCCTTTTGTTTTATCGGCAAAGGTTTTGAGGTTTGTATAGTGCGTATTGATTGCTCCATAAGCTCCCGAACGATTCAAATCTTCCAGAATACTCTCGGCAATTGCCCCGCCCAAAGTGGGTTCTGTACCTGTTCCAAATTCATCAATCAAAAACAAAGTTTTTCTATCCGAATTAATCAAAAAGTACTTCATGTTCGTCAGGTGCGATGAATAAGTACTTAAATCGTTTTCCAAACTTTGCTCATCGCCAATATCAATAAATACACTTCTGAAAATTCCAATCGTAGAATACTCCGACATTGGCACTAACAAACCGCACTGATACATATATTGCACCAAGCCCAAAGTTTTTAATGTTACCGACTTCCCTCCTGCATTTGGACCAGAAATCAATAAAATTCTTTGTTCTGAATCCAATTTTATCGTCAGTGGCTGTACTTTTTTTCCTTGTTTTTTGAAAGAAAGAAACAACAAAGGATGAACCGCATTTTTCCAATCTACGATTTGGCTATTCAAACTGAGCGGTGCTACTCCATTGATTTCAATTGCCAAGCGAGCTTTTGCTCTGATAAAATCTATGATGCCCAGAAAAGTATAAGCTTTTCGCAAAACGGGAACGTGTGGACGTACTCTCGTGGTGAGTTCCATCAAAATTCTGATGATTTCACGTCTTTCGGCTGATTCTAATTCACGGATTTCGTTATTGGCTTCCAGTACTTCGGTCGGTTCTAAAAATACAGTTTTGCCAGTATCAGATTCATCATGAACGAAGCCTTTAATTTTACGTTTGTGTTCGGCAGCGATAGGAATTACCATTCTTCCGCCACGCAAAGTCAAAGAAAAATCGTCAGAAACCCAGCCGTTTGAACGGGCATTTTTCAGAATACTTTCTAATTTTTTACGTAAGTCTAATTCCTGACTTTGAATTCTACGACGAATACTTTGTAATTCGGGACTGGCATTGTCTTTCAGTTTACCACGGTCGTCGATTACTTTGTCTAAAGAATCCAAGATTTGACGAAGATTCAAATCAGCCGAAAAAGCCGTTCCGACTAATTCTCTCAATTGCGGATAGGCTTCTGGTTCTTTATTATCAAAAAAACGCAAACACTCTTGGATGGTTCTAAGCGAAAGTTTGAGGTCGAAAAACTCTTCTTCCGTCAAGAAAGCACCTTCAATTGCCACTTTTGAAAGTTGAAGATTTACGTCAAGATAATTCTGTGAAGGAAAAGCTTGAGGCTCAAAAGCCAAAATATCTTTCATTTCGGCTACTTGCCGAATCATTTTTTGAATTAAATCGTAATTATCTGCAAATCGGATTTTGTTGACAAAGGCTCTTCCCAGCGAACTCACACACAATTCGTTCAAGTGTTCTCTGATGCGGTCGAATCCTAATTTTTGTTCTATATTTTGTGGGTATAACATGCTTTTAAAATAATTTCTTTCAATAAAACCACTAAACATTGCACAAAGTTCTGAGGTTTAATTACTAAAGAAACCCCGTGAAGTAAAAATTACTTACGGGGTTTCTGAAATCTTACCATTGAATTTTGTGCTATTCAGTAGGAAAAGTAAAAGTTCCGTCTGGATTTGGGTACAAATCTTCAACTTTTGTAATGGCACTTTTGTTGAGTCTGCCGTATAAATGCGGAAAAGTTCCGCCATGAGGAACGTCTTCAAAACGAGTTTCGGCCGTCAAAGCATCAATGTCAAGATGCAATAACAACAAATGAGCTTTGCCTACAAAATAATTGTTGAGCGTACCCTGTACTTGCCCAAAAGTAGAAAGGTGAATAAATTTTTCTACGGCAAGGGTTTCAGATTCATAATAATCTAAATCCGAAAATTCAGCCCACCACTCTGGACTCACGATGTGATAAAGTCTTGGTTTCATAAGTTAAATTTACTACATTGTTCTGAGCTAATTGGAAAAAATCTAAAATTATGTACGACATCATCATTGTTGGCGGCGGTTTAGCTGGACTCGTCAATAGTATTTTACTTTCAAAAGCTGGCAAAAAAGTATTATTGATTGAAAGGAAAAGCTATCCTTTCCACCGTGTATGTGGCGAATACATTTCCAACGAAACCCGACCATTTTTAGCGTCATTGGGTGTTGATTTCAGTCTGCTAAATTATAAAGAAATTTCCCGTTTTCAATTTACTTCACCTTCGGGCAAAGTACTTGAAACCCAACTTGACTTAGGAGGTTTTGGTATCAGTCGCTACACATTTGATGAAATTTTGTATCAATTAGCCCAAAAAGCTGGCGTCGAATTTTTATTAGAAAAGAGCGTTGAAAATGTTGAATTTCAGGATAATCATTTCACCGTAAGTACCAGTACTAACAATTTTGAAGCTCGCTATGTAATTGGTTCTTATGGAAAAAGAACGAAATTAGATGTTACTTTAAAGCGTGATTTTTTCGGAAAAAGAAGTCCTTACATTGGTGTAAAGTATCATATTAAAACCGATTTTCCGAAAGATTTAATTGCCCTACATAATTTCAAAAATGGCTATTGTGGGATTTCTGCCATCGAAGGCGACAAGTATTGTCTTTGTTATTTAACAACCCGTGAAAACCTCCGCCAACACGGTACAATTGCCGAAATGGAGAAAAACATTCTCTGGAAAAATCCTCATCTTAAAAAGATATTTACGGAATCTGAATTTCTTTACGACAAACCAGAAGTAATTAATGAAATTTCGTTTGCTCCAAAAACGACTATCGAAAATCATATTTTAATGGTTGGCGACGCTGCGGGCTTGATTACGCCTTTGTGTGGCAACGGTATGGCAATGGCGATTCATGGAGCGAAAATTTTATCTGAACATCTTTTAAAGTACTTTAATGACAGAGAGCAATTAGAAAAAAATTATCAAAAAGCATGGCAAAAAACCTTTGCTCAAAGACTTTGGGTCGGCAGAACGGTTCAGCAATTATTCGGGAATGAAGTACTTTCTGAAATTGCTTTGTTGAGCTTAAAGAACTTCAAACCTGCCTTGGGAATGATTATTAGGGCTACGCATGGGAAAGTGATTTGATTTGGGATGTGGGATTTCGGATTTCGGTCGTCGGCTATCGGATTGATTTTGAATTTGGGATTTCAGATTTCGGCTTTCGGATGTCATCTTTATTTTTGTACTTCACCGAAAGAAATTATTAGCTATCAATAAAAATGAAAGCCGAAATCTGAAGACCGAAATCCGAAATCATAAAGGCAACACCGTCGTATTCTTCACTTCCGACATCACGAAGGAACTGCTGATGTGAGCTACACTTTGAAGTGCTGACAATTTTTTTTGATAGAATTCATTATAAGCCTCCATATTTTTGGCGATGATTTTTACTAAATAATCATAACTTCCAGAAACTACACTGCACTCTATCACTTCTGGAAATTGCTTGATTGCCTCCTCAAATTCTTCAAAATGGTTTTTCTGTTGCTTGTCCAAAGTAATACTACAATAAACAACAAGCGGATTTCCCAGCTTTTTTTTGTTCAAAATAGTTACATACTTCTCAATGATTTCCTCTTGTTCCAACCTTTTGATGCGGTCGTGGGTGGGTGTCATCGACAAATTAATCTGTTTTGAGATTTCTTTTATCGTCAATTGAGCATTCTCCTGCAATAATTGAAGAATGCGTAAATCTGTTCCGTCTAAAGTCATAAAGAAAAAATTACTTTAATGAATCTTAATGATTTATTAACACAGTATTTTTTACTGCACAATATGTAAATATATATCACAATTTCTTATTTATTGACAATTTACAAAACTATTTCCTGTAATAGTAACTTTGTATCCACTTCATTTACGAACACAATCTGTGATTCTGTTATTGAAGTGTAATGTTTAATAACAGAAAAGCAGATTTAAACCCCAAACCCCAAAAAGCCATGATTATCGGTGTACCAAAAGAAATTAAGAATAATGAGAACCGTGTAGCATTAACACCTGCTGGTGTAGCAGAATTTAAGAAAAATGGACATACTGTTTATATCCAAACACAAGCGGGTTTGGGAAGTGGTTTTTCGGATGAGGAATATGTAAAAGCTGGAGCAAGTATCTTACCAACTATCGAAGAAGTATATGCCATTGCTGAAATGATTTGCAAAGTAAAAGAGCCGATTGCTTCTGAATATAATTTAATCAAAGAAAATCAGTTACTTTTTACTTACTTCCACTTTGCTTCTTCTGAGCCATTAACACATGCAATGATTGAACGCAAAGCAATTTGTTTGGCTTATGAAACTGTTGAGAAAACTGACCGTTCTTTGCCCTTATTAATTCCGATGTCGGAAGTAGCAGGTAGAATGGCAATTCAAGAAGGAGCGAAATACTTAGAGAAACCTATGGGCGGAAGAGGTATTTTATTAGGCGGTGTAGCAGGTGTAAAACCAGCCAATGTATTGGTTTTAGGTGGTGGAATCGTAGGAACGCAAGCAGCTAAAATGGCAGCAGGTTTAGGAGCAAACGTAACGATTATGGATATTAGCTTGCCACGTTTACGTTATCTGGAAGATGTGATGCCTGCCAATGTTGATACGGTAATGTCGAACGAGTATAATGTTCGTGAAGCGATTAAAGTTTCTGATTTAATTATCGGAGCGGTATTAATTCCGGGAGCAAAAGCACCACATTTGATTACTCGTGATATGTTGAAAGAAATGCGTGAAGGAACAGTTTTAGTTGACGTTGCAGTTGACCAAGGTGGTTGTATCGAAACTTGTCAGCCAACAACACACGAAAATCCTACTTTTGTGATTGATGGCGTTGTACATTACTGTGTAGCCAATATGCCTGGTGCAGTTCCTTATACTTCTACTTTGGCTTTGACAAACGCTACTTTACCTTATGCACTTCAATTAGCCAACAAAGGTTGGAAAAAAGCTTGTGCGGATAACGAAGAATTGAAAAAAGGCTTGAATGTGGTAGCTGGAAAAATTGTTTACAAAGGCGTGTCTGATGCTTGGGGCTTGGAGCTTTCAAGTCTTGAGAGTGTATTGTAGTTTTTAGTTGTGAGCCTTGAGCTATGAGCTATCAGCCTTCGGCTTTTTGCTTTAGGAATAAAATTGAAGGAAATACAAATCCCCTTAGCTTTAAAAAGCTAAGGGGATTTTTTATTTTTAAGTACTTTCAAACAGTATTAGGACGAATAATAAAAAGTTTTTAGAAAGTAATGGTATTAACAGTACTTGAACTCGATGTCGTTGGAGATGATTTTAAGGTTGCACCAGAGTTAGAGTACGTTCCACCTGTGTATAATCCCCAATCAGATGTATTGCCAATAAAACTACCTCCTGTGTAAGTTCCACCATAATAAATTTTATACTGAGCACCTTTCGCTAAACTTGGATGAGAAAAATGGAAGTAAGAAGAAGCAGTTTTAGGTTTAAATGTGGCAAGGTCTTTACCAGAAGCATCTTCAATATGAAATAAAGAAGATGTGGCTACCGTGGCACTTGATTTCATAAAAAAGCCAACTTGTGTGGAAGCTGTACTCATCGCTTTAGTCATGTTACTGGCTGGTTCTGCTCCCATCAACGTGCCTCCATTCACTAAGAAACTGCCGTTTACATCAATGTCTTCCTCACGGCTTCCATTACAAATCACCACTCCTCCACTGATAGTAAAGTTACCATTACTATCTATCGCATCAGAACCTGACACTATCAATACGCCGCCTGTTACTTTCAAATGGCTATTATCATTTGATTCTGTTCCCCCTGATACTGTTCCATAAGTTGCATTTATACCATCGTTAGTGGCGGTAAGGTTACAAACTCCTCCTGCAATGGTAATAAAAATAGATTCCATCGCCTCATACGATTTTGTCACGTTGATTGTTCCATCATTTAACGTAATAGAAGTACCTGATTTGAGTCCGTCATCAGAAGCGGAGATATTCAGTTCACCCTTATTCATCACAAAAGCACCATCACTTTTAAAACCTTTTGCCTCACTGGTATTAGCTGAATTGTAAGTAAAAGTTGTTCCAGTAGTGGTAATAGTACTTGTTCCTCCATTAATGGTTGCCGTACCATCCACTGTAACTCCTTTTCCTCCAACACCAGTACTTGAAACGATTAACGTACCTCCATTGATAATTAAATTCTTATCACAATTGATACCTGATGGAGCTGCAATATCGGCATCTGTGGTATTGTAATAAGCTGCCCCAGAAGTAGTGATTTTTAAAGTACCTGCTGACAAAGTAAAATCACCATTTGTTTTGATACCTTTTGCCCCTTTACCAGAAACACTCAACGTAATAGCATCAGACGTTTCGATGGTTGTATAGCTTACACTTTTAATTGCATTTCCTTTCTCGCCAGTAGTAGTTACATTGATAGTACCGCCTGTGATAGAAATAAAGGGCATAATGGCTGTGTCTGTACCCTCATAAGATGTCGTTATGCCATCATCAACACTATTTATGGTAATATTTCCACCGCTGATATTAATATAGCCTTCTTCACAGTCGATACCGTCGGAAGCAGAGGTAATGTTGAGTGTTCCACCTTCCATCTTAAAATAATCGTTGGCATGAATTCCGTCTGAAACAGTTTTAGTAACTGTTATCGTTCCGCTTTTTATGGCTACATAATCGTCAGAAGCGATAGCGTGTTTGTTGTTTGCGGTGATAGACAAAGCTCCACTTCCTTCAAAACTCAATTGACCTTCGCTGAACAAAGTACCTTTTTGGTCTTCTGAACTTGTGGCGTAATTTGAGCCATCCACCAAACGGTTGTTAGTCCCACTCAATACATTTACGGTCACTTTTTTGCCCGACTGAATATTAATGGCTGGTCCAGTGCTGTTAATCA
Organism: Arcicella rigui; assembly: GCF_034929435.1. Classification (NCBI taxonomy): domain Bacteria; kingdom Pseudomonadati; phylum Bacteroidota; class Cytophagia; order Cytophagales; family Flectobacillaceae; genus Arcicella; species Arcicella rigui. Next base: position 13,042 of record NZ_JAYFUM010000003.1, on the reverse strand, counting down.
AACTTACACCGTTGAGTACAAGATTAAATTTATAATCACTATAAATTTTCAAGCTACCATTCGTTGCCGAACCCGTCACCACATAATTTACTTCAGTAGAAGTTGTAGTAGAAGTAACCACCACATTTCCGTTGGTCACACTTACTTTTACGCCTGCACTTTCCATTGTGTTAGTAACAGTGGCAGAAGTGCCAGAGTACTTAATCACCACTGAATTGCTGAAGGTAGTGTCTTTACTAACGGTAGTAAAGTCGCCATCTACTACCGTAGTTGTGCCAGTAGTATCGGTAACCGTTTCAACTACTTCATCTTCTACATCTTGTTTACAGGACTGAAATACTGCCATGCCACAGAAGATTCCTAACAAGGAAAGGGCATAGATAAACTTGTGCTTAGTCATCATAAAAGGATTTTTATATTGGTTAAATAAAGTATATGGTTGTGTGAAGCAGAAGTGAGAGATACTATCGAACAATAGAATGAAGAATTTTTCAGAAAAATCAGGCTTGATGTTCAATGAAGATGTATTTCTTTTCTAATCACTATCAGTATGACCGTCAAAAAGAATGAAGCGTTGCAGGAATATTTTAAATAAATGGGATTTTTGCCTATCTATAATTTTGTAAATTTCTAAGAAATTGACAATCTGAACAAAAACTAACTTTATCAGTTTCACTTTTAACCATTTATAAAAAAAATTTACGATGCTGTACTTTCTCGAAAACCTCAAAATAAAGAATGAGCCATTATTTTATTTTGGCTTATTATGTTTTATTTTTTCTTTGATTTTTTTAGTATTATCTAAAATCAGCCACACACAAGTCTTTAATGTAAGTGCTTGGATAAAGCCTTTTAAATTTTCATTTTCTATCTTTTTATATGCTTGGACGACGGCTTGGTTTTGTTCTTACTTACCTTCTTTCAATACAAGTATCTTCAATTGGGCAGTTATTATTTTATTGGGTTTTGAAATCGTTTATATTGCAATTCAAGCCAGTAGAGGGCAATTGTCGCATTTCAATCAAAGTAGTCCATTGTATGCGGTACTGTATTCGATGATGGCAATCGCCGCCACCTTGATTAGCTTTTATACTGCCTATATTGGCGTTTTATTCTTCAAGAATAACTTTCCCGATTTACCTGATTATTATGTTTGGTCTATTCGCTTGGGGATCATCCTCTTTGTGATTTTTTCTCTTGAAGGTTTTGTGATGGGAGCAAAATTAACGCATACCATCGGTGGTCCAGATGGCGGTGAAGGGATTCCACTTTTGCATTGGAGTAAGCAATTTGGCGACCCACGCATCGCTCATTTTATCGGTATGCACGCCATACAGGTACTTCCCGTACTTTCTTATTATTTCTTAAAAGATACAAAACTTACTTTCGGGCTTGCCATTTTATATACTTTTCTGGCAGTTTTCACTTTAGTACAAGCTTTACAAGGCAAAGCTTTTTATCCTTTTAAACAAAATATTGAAAGAAAGCTCTAAGATTTCCTTCCTAAAAGTTGGAGCGAACTTTCACAACGCAATATTTCTTCCCTCCAAATTGGAGCGAACTTTCACAACACAATATTTCCTTCCTCCAAATTGGAGCGAGCTTTCATCACATAATGTTTCTTCTGTTTCAGTTACCAAAGATATTGACAGCTAAACTTTGTTTTTTAATTAAAACGTCATCCCTCGCTTGGCGTAGTGTTTTTCACTACGTCAGTGTGTCAGACCTTCTTAGAAGGCAACGCTTAGTCTGCGACTGATAGAATAAGTACATAAGTACACAGCTTGAGAATAATTATAAAATGCTCTGCATTTTTGCAATGTAACATTGCAGTTCACTCTGACGTAGTGTAGGAACACTACGCCAAGCGAGGGGTTGGCATATTAGGGAATGGCTTAGAGGGGTTTGCAGAAGGAAGTAAAAATAAATTAAAATTAGGAACAAACGTTAGCTTTGGACTTGTAAAAGGTGGAGGTGGTGCATTAAAATTAAAAAACCGACAAATTTAAATTTAGATTTAAGCAGTAAAGGAACACATACTGTTTCAACAACCGCTACAGGACAAAATTAAACTTGTATGAAAAAAATAGGAGAGGGAATATACATAAATGTCAGCCCTGAAAAAATAACAATAACTAAGTCTCTTTCACTATGGAGTAAAATTATTCTATTAATTGGTTTTGTTGTGTCTATAATGTACTGGAGAAATGATTTTTTAACAGGAGGCATGATTTTTCTTAATATTTTAGGTAGTTTGCATAGAGAACATATTGAAATAGATATTAAGAACAAAATATTAAATCAGTATTCAAAACTTCTATTTTGTAAGTATTTTGAAAAAAACAATTATTTACAGGCTCAGTAAAATTTGATGTGAGAAGAGAAGAGTTTGGAGATGCTGACATGGGATTAAGAACTGCCTATGCACTTTATTTTAAGAGTAATTTTGAAAAAAGTATTCTTCAATTTGATTTTTCTGATACTGGCGAAAAACTTCTAACTACTTTATCATCATCTGGTCCAAGTGCTCATTAGATTTGACAGATTTTTGTCGTTGTTGGTGTTTTTTTCACCAACAACCTGTGCGACAGCAACGCCCTCGCTTGGCGTAGTGTTTTTCACTACGTCAGTGTGTCAGACCTTCTTAGAAGGCAACGCTTAGTCTGCGACTGATAGAATAAGTACACAGCTTGAGAATAATTATAAAATGCTCTGCATTTTTGCAATGTAACATTGCAGCTCACTCTGACGTAGTGTAGGAACACTACGCCAAGCGAGGGTGGGATGGTCCAATTGGTAGTCTACCTACCTCTCAAGACCAATTAAATAATGGCTCTGGTAAATATCAATTATTATTTGAAGGGTGGAGTAAAATAAACTTTAATTGGGCTGAGAATGTTAGTTGTAGTGCAGGATTTTATGGATGTAATACTGGAAATGATAATTATGCTGGTGGTACAAAGGGGGCTTCTTTCACAACAAGGCTTTCTGCACAACCCAATTTTAGAAATGTTGATGTCATAGGTCAATCTTCATCCAGTTATCCTTCAATTTATACAGATTATAGAGAGACAACATCCGAAATGAGAGATGGAAATTTCTCGGGGCAAAATACTTACATGGTCTCTGCTCCACCATTGGGAATGTTTGGCAGTTGGCAATCAACCCCTGCTAATCCTATTCGAGTAAGTCGAAACGGAAGAGGGACAACAAATTCAAATGGAAGCCCAATTTATCAAAAAGGTAAGAAAAAATGAAAAAAATAACGAAACCTAAAATAATATTCTTTGTAATATTAACCACTTTATTTGGATACACATTATATTGGAATTCAAACTATTATATCATTTCTCATAGATGGCAAGCCACACAAGGAAGTGAAATAGGTGATTTTATTTTTTTCCCAAAACCAGATGATAATGATTTTATAAAAGAGAATACCATATATCTTAATGGGAAACCACATTGTAAAATTATTTTCTGTTTCAATGAAACTCTTTTTTTATCTGACTTAGATGGTAAATATAAAGTTAAATATATTGCTAAATAACGTTTTTTCCCCCCCGCTCGGCGTAGCGACCCACAAAAAACGATTTTTGCACAAAAGTCAAACAACCGATATTTTTACCTTTGAAAACAAAGAGCAAAAGCCGTAAAACTATTGATATTTCCAATTTCGTGGCGTAGCGTGGCATAGCGACTGTTCGCCGTTGCGATAGTAGTCAAGTCAATATTTGATAGGTTATGTTTTACTTTTTTAGAGCATAAACTTCGTTAGGAAGAGTATTTTATTTTTAGACTATCCTACTTTGTTTTCATTTTACTTATCTAAAATACTGGTGAGAGATGAAACAAAAATCGAATCACAAAAAGGTAAAACTATCCCTCGCTCGGCGTAGTGTTTTCACTACGTCGTTGTGTTCGCCAATCTCATGATTGGCAAAATGCGATAGTATTTCATAAGGGAGTGTTAGGCGAAGAGTCACTTGTACCCTCGCTTGGCGTAGTGTTTTTCACTACGTCAGTGTGTCAGACCTTCTTAGAAGGCAACGCTTAGTCTGAGACTGATAGAATAAGTACATACATACACAGCTTGAGAATAATTATAAAATGCTCTGCATTTTTGCAATGTAACATTGCAGTTCACTCTGACGTAGTGTAGGAACACTACGCCAAGCGAGGGAAGCTGCAAGGACTGGTGCTAAAATATGCACACCATTCACCTTTTCGTTTGATGCAAGTATTGGAATTAGAGCAACTTATACTAAAAAAGATGAGTAATAAAATTGAAATTAGCAGATATGATATAAAAGTTTCACAAGTTATGACTTGGACTTTTACACTATTATTTTTAATAGTTTCTACAGGTATAATGTTTTCCTCATTTACCCTAAATGGGCTGTATGTTGTTATTTTAATATTATTTATTATCATAATGATAAATAAAGCAAGTGCCAAAATGTGGAACATTTGGTATGAGAATGGTTTTTTGCATATTCAAAATATTTATACTACACGAAAAGTATCTGTTAATCAATTTAAAAAAATTGAAATGACAAGTGTTTTTAATAATTCATATACACTTTATTTGTATGATGACACAAAGTATCAATTTAGGATTAAACAAACTGATGACTTAGTGTTGTTTTTCAAGACTGACCCACAGTTTTATGCTAAAAAAATAACACAAATACTCAATGATGTAAAGCAAAATCCCGCTCTTTGAGATGTTCCGAAGGACATCTCTATCTAGCGACCCACAAAAAACGCTTTTTGCACTATATCGGACAACCGATAGTTTTGTAATTGAAAACAAAGAGCAAAAGCCGTAAAACTATTGATATTTCCCCGCTTGGCGTAGTGACCCACAAAACGATTTTTGCACAAAAGTCAAACAACCGATATTTTTACCTTTGAAAACAAAGAGCAAAAGCCCTCGCTTGGCGTAGTGTTTTTCACTACGTCAGTGTGTCAGACCTTCTTAGAAGGCAACGCTTAGTCTGCGACTGATAGAATAAGTACATACGTACACAGCTTGAGAATAATTATAAAATGCTCTGCATTTTTGCAATGTAACATTGCAGTTCACTCTGACGTAGTGTAGGAACACTACGCCAAGCGAGGGCAAAGCTTTTTTTCCTTTTATACAGAATATTGAAAGAAAGCTCTAAGATTTTCTTCCTCCAAATTGGAGCGAACATTCACAACGCAATATTTCTTCCCTCCAAATTGGAGCGAACTTTCACAACACTATATTTCCTCCCTCCAAGTTGGAGCAAGCTTTCACAACACAATATTTCTTCCCTCCAAGTTGGAGCAAGCTTTCACAACACAATATTTCTTCCCTCCAAGTTGGAGCAAGCTTTCGTGACGAAATGTTTGTCCCTAAAACGCCAAAAGCCCCAGTAAAACTGAGGCTTTTGTATTAAATCAAGATATTTTTCTTAAATATGTCTTTCAGCATGATAGCTTGAACGCACCAATGCACCCGACTCTACATATTGAATACCACGCTTTAATCCTTCTTCTTTGTACATCGCAAAAGTATCTGGATGAATCCATTCAATTACTTCATGGTGCATTTTAGTAGGTTGGAGGTATTGTCCTAATGTCAAAACATCTAAACCATTTTCTACTAAATCATCCATTGCTTTGAATACTTCGTCTTGTGTTTCTCCCAAACCCAACATAATACCTGTTTTGGTTCTTTTTCCAAATTCTTTGGTACGCTTGGTTTGTTCTAATGAACGTGCATATTTTGCTTGTGGACGTACATTTCTGTACAAACGCTCTACGGTTTCCATGTTATGCGAAACTACTTCTTGTCCGCCTTCAATCATTCGGTAAAGTGCATCCCAATTTCCTTTTGTATCAGGAATCAAAGTTTCAATCGTTGTTTTGGGAGAAGCTTCTTTCACTTGTACAACGGTTTGATACCAAATTTCAGCACCACGGTCTTTTAATTCATCACGGTTTACCGAAGTAATTACAGCGTGTTTAACACCCATCAATTTGATGGCTTCTGCTACACGGCGTGGCTCGTCGGCATCATATTCGTTCGGGCGACCAGTCGCTACGGCACAAAAAGTACAAGAACGTGTACAAACGTTGCCTAAAATCATAAAGGTTGCCGTACCAGCTCCCCAACACTCGCCCATATTTGGGCAATTTCCTGATTGACAAATGGTATGTAGTTTGTATTCATCTACAATATTACGTACCCTTGCATACTCCTGACCAATCGGCAGTTTTACTCTTAACCAACTTGGTTTTTTAGAATGCTTCGAGGCTGTCTCCGCTTTCGGAGCTATTACTGGTAGTTCTATCATCGTCTGTCTATTCCTTGAACAATACTATTATGCTACAAAGTTAAATGCTATTAAAATAAAAACGTCAGGAAAATGAAATTGGTTTACATTTTCCTGACGCTATTTTTAAATATTACCTTGTTTTAGGATAAAATTAGGTTGAAATAACTAATTTTTTCCACCAAAATAGAGTGTCAAATAACCTGAAGTAAATACTTTTTGATTTTCGGCAAAAGACATAATATTGATATTTCGCTGATAGATTTCGGCTAAAAAGCCAATTTCTAAACTAATATTCGACTGGCGAAAAGCATCTAATTCAAAGTTAAGAGCCGCTTTGATATTTGCTCCCGGCACAATTTTAGAATTCCCCAAACCTTCAAAAAAACCACCAGTACCTGCGATATTAGTTACATTGTGTTTGTTGGGGTCATATACTTCATCTCTAAAAATACCTCTTCCGTAATAAATCTGAAGATAATAAGGTTTTTCTAAACCGATAGTGGGTCCACCTGCAATAATTCCACTTACGCTTACTCCTCCATCAGACGAACGGTGAAACAAATTAAACTCACGTCCGTATTGCGGGCGAATAGCAAACAAATAGTTTTGTTTACCATAAGTATAACTGCTACCATTGCCTCCTACATTAACAGAGCTTTGTTTTGGGTGATTCACATTCACAAGCTCAAGACCAAAGTAATGTAACTGATGTAAACTTGAACCACTGTTAATCACAATTTCTTTTTTAGCCGCAAAACCGCCTAATAAGCCCGAATTTGTATTGGTAGTTATACCAAAAGATAAGATTGAGTGATAGTTATTTTCATCGACTACTTCTTTCTCTTTGGCTTTTGTAGGTTTTGTGGTTTTGGTAGCCGCCGGCCCGCTACTATTGCGGCGTTGAGCAGTAACGGTGTTTAGCGTAAGGAAAGCTAAAACGATGTATAAAGTAGTGCTTAGTAATTTTTTCACAATGTTTGAATCAGAATTTATATGAATGAAAAAACAGAATTGTTTGTCGATTCTTTAGGTCTTTCTTCCACTCAAAGGGATATAATTACGATAAAAATACGGAATCTGCCGTGATTTGTTTAAATTTAAAACAAAAATCATCAAATAAACAACATTATGCCCACAGTTAAAACCTCTTATTTAGGCGACCTTCGCACAGAATCTATTCATTTGCAGTCTGGTAGCCAATTAGTTACCGATGCTCCTACCGACAATATGGGTAAAGGAGAAGCCTTCTCTCCTACCGACTTATTGGCAACGGCTACGGGTACTTGTATGCTTACGACCATGGCAATTGTAGCACAACGTGACGGCATCGAGTTGGCAGGTTCTTCGGCAGAAGTAACTAAAATCATGTCGCAGACTCCGCCCAGAAAAGTGGCTCGTTTGGAAATTAACTTACAATTGAAGACAAATATTGTCCTTACTGAAGAACAAATTAAAAAATTGGAGAACACTGCTCATAAATGCCCCGTATCATTAAGCCTCCATCCAGAGGTAGAACAAGTTGTGAGTTTTGAATGGATTTAGTGATTTAGTGATTTAGTGATTTAGTGATTTAGTGATTTAGTGATTTAGTGATTTAGTGATTTAGTGATTTAGTGATTTAGTGATTTAGTGATTTAGTGATTTAGTGATTTAGTGATTAGAAAGCAGATTAATCTAAATTGAGTTCCCAAAAATTAATTTTCTTTTCATAAAATCACTAATTCACAACTCACTCAATCACAATCTAAAAAATCACTAATTCACAATTCACTCAATCACTAAATGACATCTACGCTACTTTCTCTGCCAATTCAGCAAAAGAAATGTCAAAGTGTGAAGCATCGTAAATACATTCACCATTTTGAATCACTAATACTTGTGGAGATTGGTGTTCTACGCCAAAAGTTGAAGCTATTTCTTGTGAAATCGGACGGAATTTCAATAAATCTAAATAATACGGTTTTAAGTCTCCAACGCTTTCTTGCTTCCAATTTCTTTCCAAACGATTCTTGGCAGTTGATGAGATTGAACAAGTTGTACTGTGCTTCAAAATCAAAATCGGTTGTTGCTTAGACTCCTCTTTGATTGCTTCTAATTGTGATAATTCGGTTAATTGATTCCAGTTCATGGTAATTGATTAGCGGTAATCGCTGATTCTGATTAAGTAATTGATAGAATGTTTGTTTTAATATGAAACTAATTAGCTGTAATTTTGATTCAAAATTAATTCAAATTTCATTTGTCGAAGCTACTTTATCATATTTCCATTTATTTATACCAGTGTATTATTTGGCTGGTAAGCCCTTTCAACAAAAAAGCCAAAAGTTGGCTATTGGGTAGAAAAAACTTTCATCAACAAGTAATTGACAGCGGATTTAAAGCAGAAAGCGACCGACCACTTGCTTGGTTTCATTGTGCTTCTTTGGGTGAATTTGAACAAGCTCGCCCCGTGATTGAGAAATACAAAAGTACTTTCCAGACACACAAAATTTTGCTTACGTTTTTCTCACCTTCTGGATATGAAATCCGCAAAAATTATGAAGGAGCAGATTATGTTTTTTACCTACCCATCGACACCGCCAATAATGCACGCCAGTTTATCGAAACATTTCAGCCATCTATTGCTTTTTTTGTGAAGTATGAATTTTGGTATTATTACCTCAGAACACTTGCTGAAAAAAATATTCCAACCATTTCATTTTCAGCCATTTTTAGAGCAAATCAAGTCTTCTTTAAAAACTACGGAGCTTTCAACAGAAATATTCTTACCTACTTTAGTCATATTTTTGTACAAAATAAAATTTCTCTTGATTTATTAAAAAGCATTCATATTCAAAACATTAGCATCGGCGGAGATACTCGTTTTGACAGAGTAAAACAGATTGCGGAGGCAAAAAAGCAAATTCCAATTGTAGAACAATTTAAAGACAAAAAGCCTTTACTGATTGTTGGCTCGTGCTGGGAACAAGATTTTGAAGTGATTGCTCCATTTTTGAATACTTTCAAAGAAGAACTCAAAGTAATTATCGCTCCGCACGAAATCCATGATGCAGAAATAGAAACTTGGCGAAAAAATTTACAAGCAAAAAGTATTCGTTTTTCAAGTATCAATCAAGAAAGTAATAGCTCTGTTGCTTCGGCACAAGTACTTTTTATTGATAATATCGGAATGCTTTCTTCACTGTATCAGTACGCCGAATTTGCTTGGATTGGCGGAGCTTACCGAAAAGGATTGCACAACACTTTGGAAGCTGCCACTTTTGGACTACCCATTTTTTTTGGCAATAACAATTATCAAAAATTTCAAGAAGCTGTTGATTTAATTAGGATTGGCGGAGCAAAAGCCATTGCTGATACGGCTGAATTTAAGGAACATTTTGATGAATTATACTTTAACGAAAATATAAGAAAAGGAAAATCTGAACTGATACAAAGCTACGTGCAAGAGAATTTAGGCGGAACAGACAAGATTATAAAATTTATCACAGAATTATCCATATTCTGAAAAATATGAAAGGATTAGTAATACGCTCAACGGGTTCATGGTATGAAGTGCTTGACGAAAACAAGCATGTATGGCAATGTCGTTTGAAAGGTAAATTTAAAATTCAAGGATTGAAAACTTCAAACCCCATTGCGGTTGGCGATAGAGTAGCATTTGAGATTGAGGATGAAAAAGAAAACATGGCGACCATTTTTAAAATTGAAGCTCGTGAAAATTATATCATCCGAAAATCAGTGCATAAAACAGCACAGGGACACATTTTGGCTGCCAATCTCGACCAAGCTGTACTAATTGTAACGCTAAATTATCCAAGAACTTCTTTGGGTTTTATCGACAGATTTTTGGTTTCGGCAGAGTCGTTCAGGATACCTACTACCATAGTTTTCAATAAAATTGACTTACTTTCGGACGAAGAGAAAGATTACTTAGCAGATTTGGCGGCAATGTACGAGGAAATTGGCTATCCCTGTGTGTTCACTTCTGCCGTTGGGAAAATAGGAATTGAAAGTTTTAGGAGTATTTTAAAGGATAAAATCTCTTTAGTTTCTGGGCATTCGGGTGTCGGGAAATCTACTTTGGTAAATCAGATTGCTCCAGAGTTAGATTTAAAAACAACCGAAATTTCAAGCTTCGCTAATAAAGGAGTACACACAACTACTTTTGCCACGATGTTTGAATTAGAAGAAAATACTTTTATCATCGACACGCCGGGTATCAAAGAATTGGGCTTAATTGACATCAGCAAGCAAGAATTATCTCATTTTTTTCCAGAAATGAGAGCCATGTTGGGCGAATGTAAGTACCACAATTGTAAGCATATCAATGAGCCAAAATGTGCAGTACTGGAAGCAGTTGCCGAAGGTGACATTGCTGAAAGTCGCTACAATAGTTATTTGAGTATGATGGACGATGACGATAACCGAAGATAAACTAAGCGTTTACTTCTTCAGCCACTGAAACGTTTACTTGCATTCCTAACAAGAAAATATTACCAAACTGAGTAGCCAAAGCAACGTCTGCGGCATCACGACCGTAAGCAAGTACCACACGATTTCCTTTAGGATAAGGCTGAGTGGCATCAAAAGTGTACCAACGACCACCCACGAAGGCCTCGAACCAAGCGTGTAAGTCCATCGGATACAATTCGTGCAAATAGCCCACAACCATTCTGGCAGGAATACTCAGACTTCTACATAAAGCAATACCAAGATGCGAGAAGTCACGGCAAACGCCAATTTTAGCAAAAGCAGTATCTTGAGCAGAAGTAGAAACGGTACTAAAACCATACTGATAACGAATATTATTATGAATCCAACGGCGAATAAGTTCGACTTGGTCATAACCCGGATAAGCATTACCAACAATCTGAAAAGCCAGATTTCCCATTTTATCTGATTCACAATATCTACTCGGAAGCAAATAAATAAGCTCTTCGGCAGGTAAATCTTCAATCAAGACAAACTCCGCACCCGGAGCTACGTCTATGAAATCAGCAGTTTGAACGATAGAAGAAGTAAAAACAGTGAATTTGCCGACAGGGCTTAAAATACGTTGGCATAAATTACCGTATATATCTGTGTATTCTGTGATAGGAACGCTTGGTTCAAGTACATACTCCTCTTTGATAATCCATTGACCAGCGTTACTTCTGGGACGGAGCATCAAAATTAAAGGCGTTGATGAGTAAGCCTCATAGTCGAGTTGGCAACTTATTTGCAGTTTCATGGCTTTAATGTGTTATTCATGTTATTGAAAATCTTTGAAAAATAGTAGTAGAAAATGAATAATCACGTTGAAAAAATGGTTTAAAAGGTCTATTAAATTAAAAATGACTGATTCAATTTTTTATAATCACACGGTTTTTATTCAATGAAATGTGCCGACTAATGAGCTTGTCGTTCATTCACAGCGAATATGAATAATTCATTAATTTGTTCTTCACAAAAAGATTTATAAATCAAAATTTGAGATTTCAAATTTTAGTTAAAATATAAGCTATTTTCTTCAAAAAAAGGAGAAAAATTATTTTTTTGGCATAAAAAAGAATTGATTTTTGAAGAATTTGTTTTTTTTGAAGCGTGAATTGTAAAAACTCATACTTTATCAAATGTACTCAAAAATTATTGATTAAAGTAATCCCTAATTTGTAATATTTTAATATAACTCGTAAAAAACCTTGAAAGCAAACATTACCAGCCCCGCTCACCTTTGGGGTATAGATTTAGGCGGTACGAAAATTGAATGTGCTGTATTGGACAAAGAAAACGACCTTGCCGTAATTTGTAGAAAACGCTTACCCACCGAAGCCTACAAGGGTTATCAGCATATTATCCAGCAGATTGTTAGATTAGTAGATTTGGTAGCTGAAGAAATAGGTGAATCTCCTACAAAAATTGGTTTTGCCACGCCAGGCGTACTTGACCCTGCCACCAAAACCATGAAAAACTGTAATACCGTTTGCATGAACGACCAGCCCATGCACGAAGATTTAGAAAAAGCTTTGGGTATTACCGTAAAATTGGCGAACGATGCCAATTGTTTTGCTTTGGCAGAAGCCTTGATGGGTGCAGGCAAAAATTATCCAAATGCAGAATTAGTATTCGGCGTAATTTTAGGTACTGGCGTTGGTGGAGGATTAGTAGTTCATGGAAAAATCATTAACGGACATCACGGGATTGGCGGTGAATGGGGACATAATATTCTTGAAGAAAACGGTGAACCTTGTTTCTGTGGAAAATCTGGTTGTACTGAAAAAGTAATTTCAGGCACGGCTCTTGAACAATATTACTTAACTACCAGTGGCGAGCCTGTTAGATTAAAAGAAATTTTAGAAAGACATTTAGCCAATACCGACCCTTTTGCTACGGCGACTATCGAAAGAATGTTGGAGTACTATGGTAGAGGAATTTCTACTTTGATTAATGTTTTAGACCCAGACTTAATCGTGATTGGTGGCGGTGTCGGTAACATTGATTTACTTTATACAGAAGGCTACGAGCGAATCAAGAAGTATATTTTCAATAATAAAAAATTGAGTACTCCTATCGTGAAACCACTTTTGGGAGATAGTGCTGGGGTTTTTGGAGCAGCACTATTGTAATTTCGGATTTCGGATTTCGGATTTCGGATTTCGGATTTCGGATTTCGGATTTCGGATTTCGGATTTCGGATTTCGGATTTCGGATTTCGGATTTCGGATTTCGGATTTCGGATTTCGGATTTCGGA
>NZ_JAYFUM010000002.1:0-49098 GCF_034929435.1 Arcicella rigui | reverse complement strand
GGATTTAAAGAAAAAGGTATTTTGGGAAAATGAGTTCCTAAAATACCTTTTTCTTTTTGAATTTATTTTTACCCTATTTTTTAGAACATTTCTTAATTCATAATTCAAAACTCTGAATTAAAATCATTTTCTAAAAATAATCGCTTTCACGGGTTCTATGCGTGTGATGACGAAGGTTGGGATAGTTAAAACCAAAATCACTAAGGAAACCGTTGCCAAATTCAATAAGAGTACAACGCCCCAGTTCATCATAATGGGTACAGTATTCATGTAATAATTCACGGGGTCGAGTGGAATAATTTTATAGTACTGTTGAAGCAAACAAATACCGATACCAAAGACATTTCCGTAAATCAGTCCACGGAAAATCATAGAAAAACCACTCCACAAAAATATCTTTCTGATTTGCCAATTACTTCCTCCCAGAGCTTTCAAAACGCCAATCATTGGTGTACGTTCTAACATCAATACCAATAATATTGAAATCATATTAAAAGAAGCCACAAACAAAATCAGCGTCAGGAAAATGACCATATTTCTATCCAACATTCCGAGCCAATCGAACAAACCCATGTAAGTAGCAGTTACTTTCTCTAACTTCATATCAGGCTGCATTTTATCTTGTACTTTCTTCGCAACGGCATTGAGTTGTTCAAAATCCTTGATATAAATTTCATAAGTACCTACCGAATCCGCTCCCCAAGTATTCATTTTTTGGATTAATCCCAAATCGCCAATAATTAGTGCTTTATCAAATTCCTCCATTTGGGTTTCGTAAATCCCTTTTACCAATAATTTACGTGGACGGTCGGGAGCATTCAAAAAATACATAATGACGCTACTTCCTACTTTTAAGTTGAGCTTATTGGCAATTACTTTACTCACTAAAATATCTTTTGAATAAGTATCTGGCAAAAATTGTATTTGTTTTCCTTCAATAATATTCGGAGCGAAGCGTTGAAAATCAAAGTCTGGTGCAATTCCTTTCATCACAACGCCTAAAATATCTTGGCGAGTTTTTAAAATACCTGCTTTATGAGCAACAGTTTGTAAATGGGCGATTTCGGGGATATTCTTGTAATGTCTGAAAAGGTCGGTTTGTTTCGTGATTGGATATTGTTCATAAGACTCATTAATTGAAAATTTGGCTACTTTGATATGAGCTGACAAACTGAACAATTTTTGATGAATAGCATCTTTGAAACCAAATAAAACTGCAAAAGCGATAATCATTACCGCCAAACCAATGGCGATACTTCCCACACCGATTTTAGTAACCGTTCCAGAAAAAGAGGTAGTTTTTGTATTTTGAATCCGTTGAGAAATGAAATAGGGGAAATTCATGCAGTATTTTGTAATTTTGTTTTTCAAGCACAAATTAAGTTTTTTTATTTTAAAAATGCTTGCTTGTTTTGAATTGAATGTTTTTGAGAGCGAACAAGCAATGACGTAATATCTGTATTCTGCTCAAAGATTTTTCAAATAATGTAATCAACAACGCTGTAAATCATGCTCCATTTCTCAAAAAACATCTTACTTTTCCTAACGTTTGTTTCTTTCATAGCTTGTGCTACTGTCAAAAAAGAAACGAAACCTCTCAAAACTGGTGCTGAACAAACCAATCTATATCTTCCATTGCTGCAAGGCAAAACGGTAGCCTTGGTTGTAAATCATACTTCGGTAATCAAACAAACGCACTTGGCAGATTCATTGATTTCGCTCGGTGTAAAAATCAAAACTATTTTTGCTCCTGAGCATGGTTTTAGAGGTACAGCCGACGCAGGCGAACACGTAGCCAATGGTGTAGATAAAAAAACAGGCATTGCCATCGTTTCTTTGTACGGCTCAAACAAAAAGCCTACTCCTGCCCAATTAGAAGGTATCGACATCGTAATTTTTGATATTCAGGATGTAGGCGTAAGATTTTATACTTATACTTCTACGATGCACTATGTGATGGAAGCTTGTGCTGAAAATGGAAAAGCCGTTTTGATTTTAGACCGCCCGAATCCAAACGGGCATTATGTTGATGGCCCAGTGCTGGACAGAAAATTTGCTTCTTTTGTAGGACTCAATCCCGTACCAGTAGTTCACGGATGCACAGTTGGCGAATTGGCAACGATGATTAATGAAGAAGGTTGGTTGAAAAATCAAGTAAAAGCCAATCTGACTGTCATCAAATGTTTAAATTACAAGCATTCAACTCCTTACACTTTACCAATTGCTCCTTCTCCTAATTTGCCCAACTTACAATCAATTCTTTTATATCCTTCTATTTGCTTTTTTGAAGGAACAGAAGTGAGTGTTGGACGAGGCACAGACAAACAGTTTCAAGTAATTGGCTCAGTAAATCCAAAATATGGAAGTTTTACTTTTACGCCCGAAGATAAACCGGGAGCAAAAAATCCACCCTTGAAAGGCAAACTTTGTTATGGTTTCGACCTCCGCCAAGTGGATGCTCGTAAACAAGGTTTTACCATCAAGTACATAATAGATTTTTATCAAAAAGCAGAAGACAAAAATAAATTTTATATCAATACTGCTTCGTTTGATAGACTTGTTGGCTCAGATAATTTAAGAAAACAACTGGCAGAAGGTTTGACCGAAACGGAGATTCGTAAAACTTGGCAAAACGATTTAGACAACTATAAAACACTCAGAAAAAAGTATTTGCTTTATGCTGAGTAAATAAAATCATCAAAAACTGGCTTTGACAAAGCCAGTTTTTTTGAAAAATTAAATAAAAAACAAATGTTGAATTACATCCTCTTCCTAAATATTGTTCTTACAGTTTATTTATTTTATAATCAATCAGGACGGTTCAGAGAATCTATCTTATTAGCCTTTTTAGTTTTTTCAGTTCAGATAGTGTTATTTGCCGAAGTATTGAGCATTTTTTCGGTGTTAAATTTTCCTTATCTGCTGACACTTTGGTTAATGAGTACTTCACTCCTCGCCTACCAAGTAAGTAAATCGCCAGCTAAAACAGAAAAATTACAAAGACTTTCAAAAGCGATTATCAGTGATTTCTCCACTTATAAATTTTTCTGTATTCCCATTAGCCTGATTCTTTTATTGACACTTTTCTTAGCTCTGATTTCGCCTATTAATAATAAAGACTCTCTGACTTATCATTTGTCGAGAGTAATGTATTGGATTCAGAATGAAGATTTAAGGCATTTCGCCACTAACAATTTTAGGCAAGTATCTTATAATATTTTTTCAGAATTGGCAATTCTTCACTTAATCATTCTTGGCAAAAGTGACTTTGCTACTAATTTGGTTCAATGGCTAAGTTTTTTGGGGGTAATTACTTGTTGTACCTTAGTTATTGAAAGACTTGGCGGAAAACCCAAAACGCAGTGGTTGGGAGCATTTTTGGTTGCCTCAATTCCGATGGTAGTTTTGCAGGCTACTTCTACACAAAATGATTTGACAGTAGCATTTTTTGTAATGACGGGCGTGTATTTTTTGCTCAATTATTTACAAGACAAAGCCTTTGTAAATATCGTTTTCTTTAGTTTTAGTTTGGGTTTGGCAGAACTTACGAAAGGAACAGGTTACATATTTTTATTTCCATTTTGTGTTTGGTTAGGCTTAGTGATGTTGTTCCAAGCATCTGGTTGGAAAAAAAGTAGTACTTGGTTGGGTTTTGCCACAATCATTTTGCTAAGTGTTGGTTTGAATTTGGGCTATTATTGGCGGAATTGGCTTATTTTTCATCATCCACTCGGAGAATCTTCTGGCGGAATGTCGCTGGATAATCATTCTTTGGTGGCATTAATTTCAAATATTAGCCGACATTTAAGTTTACATATTGGCATTCAGTCGCCCGGAAATATCTGGAATGATTTCTGGACGAGTCAGATGCTCAACTTACATCAAAAACTTGGCATTGATATATCCGACCCACTCACTACTTTTGGGATTAATCCATCTTTCAAAATTTCAAGATTAAATACCAGTGAAGATTACGCAGGTAATTTTCTTCACTTTTTCTTGATTTTAGCTGTTTCTTTGGTTTATCTTTTCCAGTCAAAAAAACAATCAAGACTAAGTATTTTTTGGTTTTGCAGTATCAGTACTTTTGTGCTTTTTTGTGCTTTATTGCGTTTCCAACTTTTTGGAAGTCGGCTACATACCCCATTTTTTTTATGTATGTGTTGTTTTACAGCTATGGTTATTGCTGATAAAACACGATTTATTAAAATACTGGTCATCTCACTTTCATTCGGTGTTTTACCATTTGTCTTTTTGAATTTTCAGAAACCATTGCTTTCTTTCAAAGCACTGACGGCATTAGTACAGAAATTGAGAAAAGTAGAAAGCAACGACATGACTTTGGCTTTGTATCAAAAAAAGAGTATCCTATTTTCTACTTATCGTGAAGTACTTACGCACGAAGGTTTGGATACACAAGCAACTGAGTTTTTGAATGCGACAGAATATTTACTAAAAGAGCCAGCCTTGCAATCGGTCGGTTTGGATATTGCCGGTGACGATAAAGATTATATTATTTTACGTGAACTCGTGCCAAAAGGCATTGAAGTAAGATGGGTAGGCGTATTTGACCCAGCTTTAGTAAAATTAACCAAGCCCGATTTTAAGCCCAATTATATCGTATCGAACAAGCATCATCAAAATGCGATTATCTATCATCAGCATTCTTACAAGAAAGTTTATGCAGAACAGGAAGTAGCATTATACCAAATTCAGAACAGTACAAGCACTAAATAAATGGTTGTTTTTGTAGAAAAATGACCTTATTTTGAGATTTATCCAATATGCTTTTTAATTCATTAGAATTTCTTTTTTTCTTTCCCATCGTCACGATTGTATATTTTTTAATTCCATATCGTTTCCGTTGGTCTTGGTTGTTGGCGGCAAGCTGTTATTTCTACATGGCTTTCGTGCCGATTTATATGCTAATTCTGGGCTTTACGATTCTGGTTGACTATTATGCAGGGATTTTTATTGAACAATCAGAAGACCAAAAAAGAAAACTTTTCCTCACGATTAGCCTGATAGCCAATATCGGGGTTTTGGCGGTGTTTAAGTATTATAACTTTCTGAACGATAATTTAGGCTTTTTGCTAAAAGGTTTTGCGATTGAAAATCCGATTCCCTATCTCAAAATTTTACTCCCAATCGGTTTGTCTTTTCATACTTTTCAGGCGATGTCTTATACAATTGAAGTATATCGTGGCAAACAAAAAGCAGAAAGACATTTTGGTATTTACGCTTTGTACGTAATGTTTTATCCGCAATTGGTAGCAGGGCCAATTGAAAGACCACAAAATGTTTTGCATCAGTTTTATGAAAAATTTGATTTTGATGCCAAAAGAGTAAGTGACGGGCTTAAATTAATGGCTTGGGGAATGTTCAAAAAAGTGGTAATTGCCGACCGTCTGGCGGTGATGGTCAATCAAGTGTATGATAATCCTTTTCATCAAACGGGGATTCCGCTTTTGGTAGCTACTTCGCTTTTTTCAATTCAAATTTTTTGTGATTTTTCGGGATATTCCGACATCGCTTTGGGTTCGGCACAAGTAATGGGTTTTGATTTAATGAAAAACTTCGACCGTCCATATTTCTCAAAAACCATTTCTGAATTTTGGCGACGCTGGCATATTTCACTTTCTACTTGGTTTCGTGACTATCTCTATATTTCGATGGGCGGAAATCGAGTACCAAAATGGCGAAAAGAGTACAATCTTTTTATCGTTTTTCTGGTTTCGGGTATTTGGCACGGAGCAAGTTGGAATTTTGTAATCTGGGGAGCAATACACGGATTTTATTTGATTTTTGCCAACCTTACTGCTGATTTTAGAAATAAGTTTATCGAAGTAATCGGCATCAAAAAACTGCCGACTTTGTATAAAATCATTCAGATTTTTACCATTTTTTGTTTGACAAGTTTCGCTTGGATTTTCTTCCGTGCCGTCGATTTCAAATCAGCATATTACATCGCCACACATTTGTTTACAGGGATTGGCGAGCAGATACTTCAAATAAGTAACAAAAGTTTTATTGAAAAAAATATATTTTTAGGACAAGGCATTTCAAATTTTGTAATGGTAGTCTTTGCCTTAATGGTGATGGAAACGGTACATTTTTTTCAAAGAGGACAAAGTTTAAGGCAAATTTTAAGTCAGAAACCTCTGGTTTTTCGCTGGCTACTCTACTACGGAATTGTGATGGCGATACTCTTTTTAGGAATGTACGACGCTCCAGCACAGTTTATTTACTTCCAATTTTAGAAAAAAGTAAAATATATTACTTCAAAACCGCAAATTTTCCCCAAATTTGCGGTTTATTTTTTAGCAAAGTTTTCAAGAGACAGCGTTTTGTCTTCCGAAAGCAGCAATCCGAAATCGAAAAATGTCCGAAAAAATTCTTATCCTCGACTTTGGTTCACAAGTCACTCAGTTAATTGCTCGTAGAGTTCGTGAACTTAATATTTATTGCGAAATACATCCTTTCAATAAAATTCCAACAATCGGCGATGACGTAAAAGGCGTTATTCTTTCAGGTAGCCCTTGTTCTGTCCGTGATGAAGACTCTCCAAGGGTGGATTTGAGCCTTTTTAGAGGTAAATTACCTGTATTGGGTATTTGCTACGGAGCTCAATTATTGGCTTACACAGGCGGTGGAGAAGTATATAATTCTGGACATCGTGAGTACGGAAGAGCTAAATTGCAAAAAGTAGCCGAAAATCCAATTTTGAACGATGTTTCTGAAAATAACCAGGTTTGGATGTCGCACGGTGATACCATCATGTCGATTCCAGAAGATTTTGAAATCATTGGTTCAACAGAATCAGTAAAAATTGCCGCTTTCCATATCAAAGGCGAACAAACTTATGGGATTCAATTTCACCCAGAAGTAACGCACTCTTTAGAAGGAAAAACGATGTTGAAAAACTTCGTGATTGGCGTTTGTGGATGTTCACAAGATTGGACGGCAGATTCATTTGTTGATACAACTGTTGCTGAATTAAAAGCACAATTGGGCGAAGATAAAGTAGTTTTAGGACTTTCTGGCGGTGTAGATAGCTCAGTTGCTGCTGTGTTGATTCACAAAGCGATTGGCAAAAACCTTTACTGTATTTTTGTTGACAACGGTTTGCTGAGAAAAAATGAATTTGAAGACGTTCTTGAATCATACAAAAATCTTGGTTTGAATGTAAAAGGTGTTGATGCAAAAGAACAATTCTATTCGGCATTAGCAGGCTTGACAGACCCAGAAGCTAAACGTAAAGCCATCGGTAAAGTATTTATCGACGTTTTCGACCAAGAATCTCATTTAATTGAAGACGTAAAATGGTTGGGACAAGGTACAATTTATCCAGATATTATTGAATCAGTTTCCGTTAGTGGAGGGCCTTCACAAACGATTAAATCTCACCACAACGTTGGCGGTTTACCTGATTATATGAAATTGAAAATTGTTGAGCCACTTAAAACTTTGTTCAAAGACGAAGTACGTTTGGTAGGTAGAACTTTAGAAATTCCAGACTTTATTTTGGGTCGTCATCCATTCCCAGGGCCGGGTTTGGGAATCAGAATTTTAGGAGATATTACTCCCGAAAAAGTACAGATTCTTCAAGAAGTTGATGCCATTTTTATCAATGGTTTGAAAAATAAAGGCTTGTACAACAACGTTTGGCAAGCAGGTGCGATGTTATTACCGATTCAGTCAGTAGGTGTAATGGGCGATGAGCGTACTTATGAAAGAGTAGTAGCGTTAAGAGCGGTTTCATCTGTTGACGGTATGACGGCTGACTGGTGTCATTTACCTTATGAGTTTTTAGCAGAAATTTCTAACGAAATTATCAATAAAGTAAAAGGCGTAAACAGAGTAGTTTACGATATTTCATCAAAACCACCAGCAACGATTGAGTGGGAATAAATGAACGAAGAGTACTAAATGTTGAATGAGGAACTTTAAAATGTACTACACACTTTTAAACAAATTCCTCAATACTTTCAAAAGAAGAAAGTCCGAATTTTTTCGGGCTTTTTTCTTTTATCATATTTCCTGACCGTTTAATAAGTTTTAAGTGTATTTTAAAAACTTAATGTTTAATTTGTGTTTTATCAAAAAATAATTCTCCACATGAAAAAATTAACTCTAATTCTATTCTCCATCCTTTCATTCTTCTACCTCACAAGTTGTGAAGAAGGATTCAGCCCTAATGTAACTCCCGCTCCTACTGAAGTAAGTATCATCGGACAGTGGAAATTCAATAGTTTAGGAGCAGTAACAAACGTCAAAAGCTATGAAGCTACCTTAGATGAAATCAAAAAGTTCTCAGGAAATAATACTGCAACAACTGATTCTATCGCTTCCTTGTATGCTTATGAATTTAAAAGTGACAGTACTTATATTGCAGGTGATGACAGAGGGAAATGGAATATGTCGAGTGATAAAAAATCAGTCACGCTTACTTCGACACAAAACGTAGGTTTTGATGGAAAATATCAAGTAATAACGTATCAGATTGCATCCTTAACATCCACTGATTTAAAATTAGCTTATAAAAAATTAGTTGCCGATGCGAATGGAGAAATCGAAACTGATGGTTTTACAGACTTTCTTTACTTAGTCGTCGGTTATTATGTTATTCAGATAAAAGGTAATGCCGTAGAAGCCAATCAAGCTACCTCTTTACAAACAACCATTTCTTTGAAACGATAAAATACCTTACAATAAAGGTATTATTGCTATTTTATTCCAACCATTCAAATACAAACAATGAAAATTAAAATCCTAACACTCTGGGCACTGTTATTATGTCTAAATTCTTTTGCTCAAAAAGTTTCACAAAACACCAATTATCAATTTTATATTGATTTAACTAAAGTCCAGAATGATAAATTAGAAGTATCATTGATTACGCCTAAAATCTCAAAAGATGAAGTAATTTATAATTTTCCTAAAATTGTTCCTGGTACTTATGCCAATTATGATTTTGGTAGATATATCTCTGATTTTAAAGCCTTTGACGATAAAGGAAAAGCTTTAGTAGTAGATAAATTAGATGTGAACAGTTACAAAATCAAAGGAGCAAAAAAGTTATTTAAAATTGCTTACTTGGTAGATGATACTTGGGATTCGCCAGAAGTAAAAGGTGAGTACATTTTTGAACCTGCTGGAACTGACATCGAAGAGAATAAATTATTCGCCATCAATACACATGGTTTCTTTGGATATTTTGATAATCTAAAGAAAACTACCTTCGACCTTACCTTCACTAAGCCAAATGGTTTTTATGGAGCTTCGTCACTTTCGACTACAAAATCGGACGATAAACAAGATGTTTTCAGTGTTTCAAACTACAATGATTTAGTAGATGCACCGATTATGTACACAAAACCAGATACAACCATTTTAAAAGTTGGTGGTTCGGATATTTTAATTTCGGTTTATTCACCTAACAAAAAAGCAAGTTCTGCTGAAATTGCGGAGAATGTAAAAACACTTTTAGAAGCTCAGAAAGAGTATTTAGGTGGTACTTTGCCGATTAAAAAATATGCGTTCTTAATCGTTTTGTCGGATAATTTGAAAAACGGTAGCTATGGTGCTTTAGAACACTCGTACTCGTCGTTTTATTACTTACCAGAATCTACGTCTGACGAGCTTTCGCAAACCGTAAAAGATGTTTGTGCTCACGAGTTTTTTCATATCGTTACGCCTTTGAGTATTCACTCAAAAGAAATCGGAGATTTTGATTTCAATAAACCAAAAATGTCAAAACATCTTTGGTTGTACGAAGGACTTACAGAATATGCCGCTGGACACATGCAGGCTAAATATGATTTAATCGACTTACCGACTTATATCAGTATGCTTCGTGGTAAGATTATTAGCATGTATGAGCGTTATCAAGACGATTTGCCGTTTACTGTAATGTCGGCTGATGTTTTGGATAAATACAAAGAGCAATACCAAAATGTGTATGAAAAAGGTGCATTGATTGGCTTGTGTTTAGACATTAAATTACGTCAATTGTCGGACGGGAAATACGGTACTCAGAATTTGATGAGAGATTTATCAAAATACTATGGAAAAGATAAATCGTTCGATGATGAAGAGCTTTTTGATAAAATCGTAGAAGTATCAAAAATGCCAGAAATTCGTCAGTTTTTCACGAATTATGTAGAAGGAAAGCAACCATTACCTTTAGAAGAAACCTTCAATAGCGTTGGTATTAGCTTTAAAAAGACCAATAAGAAATTTGAAAAAAGCTTAGGTTTCTCAATTTACAATTTGGGAATCAATCCTGAAACAAAAGGTATTTTCATTATCGACGACGAAGGAATTGATAGTTTCGGAGCAAAATTAGGTTTTAAAGCTGGTGACGAATTAGTTTCATTGAACGGAAAACCTTTAGATTTAGCCAATTTCAGAGCAACTCGTTTAGATTTTAATACGAATAGCAAAGAAACAGACGACATCACTTATGTAATTTTAAGAAAAGATGGCGACAAAAAAGTAGAAAAAACATTAACGGCAAAACTCTTTATTCCAGAAGTAACCGAGAAAAATCTTCTACTTCCTGTTCAAAATCCAAGCGAAGCCCAAATCAAACTTCGTAAAGCATGGTTAAGTCCAGAAGAAAAATAAAAAAATAATCGCAAACGCCAGTCAAGCTCATCTTTGACTGGCGTTTTTGTATTATCTTGTCTTTCAAATCATTACAGAATTCGACACACATTTACCTATTCTTTCCTCTATTTAACCAAATGCAACGAAAATCTCTGTCATACTGTCTTCTCATTGGTTTTCTGGGATTTATTGCTTGTAAAAATACCATTCGAGACTGCGAATGTGTTGCTCCGCCAGAAACAGGAATGTCTTATTTCTATACTTCCATAAAACAATTTACTACGTATGAAGTGCAAGAAATAGAATACTATATCACGCAAGAGCCTACTATTAAAAACTATCAAATCAAAGAATTGGTAGCTACTTTCTTTACAGATTTAGACAGACAAGAAAGCCTCAGAATCGAGCGTTATCGAAGAAACAATGATAAGGAAATATGGCAAATTGAGGCAGTTTTTACCGCTAAAAAACGAGGTAATGAAGCTTTAAAAACCGAAAACAACCAAACTTTTGTAAAATTTGTATTTCCACTTTCCGAAAATCAGACATGGAATGGAAACGCCTATAATGCTTTAGGGAAAGATGATTATACTGTAAAAAACCTTCATCAAGCTTTTAGTATCGACAACAAAGTATTTCCTAAAACAGTAACTATCGTTCAACAAAATGATTCTACTTTGGTTGATTTAAATAAAAGAATGGAAGTTTATGCCGAAGGAATTGGTTTGATTTATGCAGAAAATAAAAGTATTACTTATTGTAGTAAAGCAGATTGCATCGGGAAAAATAAGATAGATTTTGGAAAAAGTATTCGTATGAAAATCAAAGATTATGGAACAGAATAAAATACATTTATCCTTTTTAAGAAGTTTATACTTGATAACTTCTCTCCTGTTTTTCTTTCCGAAATTAACCTTTTCACAAACTGCTGGTAAATATTTGGTCGTTTTCAAAGACAAAAATAATTCCCCTTATTCTACCGATAAGCCTTTGGCTTTCCTTTCACAACGTTCTGTTGCTCGCCGAGAAAGACAAAAAATTGCCTTTACCAGCAAAGATTTACCCGTAAATCCAGCCTACTTACAAGCTGTAAAAAACACAGGAGCGAAAGTAATTTATACTTCCAGATGGATGAATGCCGCATTAATTCAATGTTCGTCCACCGTTTTATCCTCGGTTTTATCACTTTCTTCTGTAAAAGGTTTAGCTGTAAATATGGCTCTCGACAACCCTGCAACAAGAAGCGGACGAAAAGCAAGCAAATTTGAAACCTTAGCCACCAATTCTCTCGACTACGGTTTGGCAACCACCCAAAACAAAATGATTGGTGTAGATAAAATGCACGATGAAGGCTTTAGAGGAGAAGGAATGTTGATTGCGATTCTGGATGCTGGTTTCAGAAATGCCAATACGATTACAGCCTTAAAACCAATTTTTGATGAAAATAGAATAGTAGGCACGTATGATTTTGTAGAAAATAATCAATCTGTTTACGATGATGACTCACATGGCACAAACGTATTGTCATGTATCGGAGCGTATTCGCCTGCAGGAATGATTGGCACGGCTTATAAAGCTTCGTTTTTATTATTACGTTCAGAAGATTCCTCCTCAGAGTACTTGATTGAAGAAGCCAACTGGCTTTTTGCCGTAGAATATGCCGATAGTGTTGGGGTTGACTTAATCAATTCGTCATTGGGTTATACAGAATTTGATAATGCAACCATGAATCATACTTACGCAGACATGAATGGTAAAACCACCATTGCTGCAAAAGCTGCCGCTTGGGCAGCCTCAGTGGGCATCATCTGCGTTATCAGTGCAGGAAATGATGGAAATGGCTCTTGGCGATACATCTCTACTCCTGCTGATGCCGATTCTGTTTTAACCGTTGGTGCGGTTGATGCCCAGAATACTTATGCCATTTTTAGTTCGATTGGGCCATCGTCAGATGGAAGAGTAAAACCTGATGTAGTGGCCATGGGACAAAGCGTGGCAGTAGTTTCACCCAATGGCAACGTAATTACCAGTCAGGGAACTTCATTTTCTTCACCCATTTTATGTGGCATGGTAGCGGGATTTTGGCAAGCGAATCCAACTTTAACAGCCATACAAGTAATAGAAAGAATTAGAAAGTCGGGACATCAATATAATCAGCCAGATGAAAGATTGGGCTACGGCATACCAGATTTTGTTCGAGCCAATACCAACGAAGTTGTACTTGCGGTAGAAGATGAAAACAATTCACTTTTTAGTGTATATCCCAATCCAAGCTCAAGCGACATCACAATTCAAATCAAGGATAGCCGATTAAGTAATTATTTTAGCTCATTAATGGATATTACAGGCAAAACACTAATGTATCAAGAAGTAAATACAGCAACGTTCAAAATGTCGTTGGCAAACTTAGCAGTCGGCACATACTTCTTACGCATTGGTAATGATGCTAAAAGTACTTTAATGAAAGTGTTGAAGGTTAATTAGGTTTTATTTGAATATTGATTATGGTTAAATTTAATCTTGGCTGACTTGTGGCATGATACAATTGGCTAAGGAATTATTAGTAAAAATGACGAAAATAAGAGAAATACGACAAAACTTTCTCATATTAGCGATTTAGTGAAAAGTTAAGAAACAATGAATGCTTACGAAATCTTGAAAAATATACATAAAGTAGGACATCGCATTTCTGGCGTAGTTTTAGGACACGAAAGATTTGAGATTCAAGGTTTTGTAACTTATCACGTAGAAGTTGAAACAGATTCTAAGTATAAATCAATCTTAGTATATAATTCTTTTGACTCCGATTTACAATTAATAGATAGTGAAATACCTCAAAAAGGAACAGTCATTGAAATGGTGGTAAAAAACTTTGTTGATGAAACCAAAACATTATATTTAAGTTCAAATCCATCTGATTTAAATGAAACCGAGATAAGATTATATAAAGAATTCTATGAAGTTATCGAAAATATAAAAGAGGGCACTATCCTAATGGGAAAAATAAATAAAGTCGTTCCATTTGGACTTTTTGTTGATTTAGAAAATTGTCCCTTTATTGGGCTTATTGATATTGGACACTTAAATTTTAATAATGGAAAGCAATTACCCATTGGTTTTTCCAGTTGGATAAAAGAAGGAGATAGCATAAAATGTATTGTTTCATATTTTAGGTTTCATAACAGACAAATAGGATTAGGTTGGTTACCTGATGAAACAAGATAATACAACAAACCTTTCGCAAAAAAACTTCGCCTAATACATATTGGTGAAATCAATAGCATGATAAAACTTAGACAAAAGGACATTATGAACAATACACTTAAAAACACTCAAAAACTCAGAGAGGCTTCAAACATCTATAAATAATGTGTAAATTTGCTGAATAACAATCAGTTAAAAAATGAAGGCAAAATATGTAAATCCATTTACAGACTTTGGTTTTAAGAAAATCTTCGGTGAAGAAGCCAGTAAACCATCGCTTATTGACTTCCTGAATGCTTTGTTACCAAACACAGGCAAAATCGTTGATTTGACTTTTAAAAACAACGAACAACTTGGGCAAACAGACCTTGATAGAAAAGCCATTTATGACATCTACTGCGAAAACGAAAAAGGTGAAAAATTTATAGTTGAACTTCAAAAAGCGAAGCAGAACTATTTCAAAGAAAGAACCATCTACTATTCAACTTTTCCGATTAGAGAACAAGCTGAAAGAGGAGAATGGAATTACAATCTGAAAGCAGTTTATTGTGTTGGCATTTTGGACTTTACATTTGATGATTATGAATCTGAACCTGAAAAAAGTGAGGTTGTTCATACTATAAAATTAAAAAATCAACATGGCAAAACTTTTTATGACAAACTAACTTTCATTTACCTTGAAATGCCAAACTTCAAAAGAAAGGAAAATGAACTTGAAACTCGTTTGGATAAATGGCTTTATTTCATCAAATATTTAGAAGATTTTCAGACGATTCCAGCAATATTTACAGACGAAGTATTTAGTCAAGCATTTGAGAAAGCTGAACTCGCAAAATTTGGACAAACTGAGCTGGCAAACTATGAAAACAGTTTGAAAATATATAGAGACTTAAAGGGTGTTATTGACTCAGCTTTTGAGGAAGGGATAAATGAAGGTGTTCTAAAAATTGCAAGAAAAATGAAACTTAAAGGGCTTTCATCTTTGGATATTTCAGATTTGACAGGACTGTCTGAATCAGAAATAAACGACCTTTAAAAATGTAATGAGCAAGATTAGGTTCGACCAAAATTCGGGCTTAATCATGAAGTAGTTTTACAAAAACCCTCAAAAAAAAGAGAAACGCCAGAATAATATATTCAAGCGTTTCTCTTTTTTAATTTTATCTGTACCAACTATCTATTTTCTTTCATATTGGGTTTAACAATATATTTGAATGCTGTTCCCGAAAGAATATATCCCGTAGTGGTAGCAGTTGAAAATACTTTATAGTTCAGATTCATAATACCACTTGCTCCTAAATCTTGGGCTTGTGTTACTAATCTTGCTAAAATTGCTTCCTTTTCCTGTTGGTCATTGCCACGTTTCAACATTCTTCCTTTATACTCTTGGTCGGCTGACAAAGGATATTCTTCAGAAATTGATAATTTTTCAATTTCTTGAAAACTTGTTTTAGGCTGTTCATTTCCTTGTAAAATCTCAATAGGATATTTATCAGGAATCTGAAAACCTAAACCAGTATGTTGGTCGTAGCCCCCACTTTGGTAGTTCGGACTATAATAAGTGGTAGGTTGAAAATTTTTAGTAGGCTGACAATTGGTAAATGACAAAGCCAAAATGCCTAAACTTAAAACCTGCTTCCAATTAAATACTTTCTGAATCATAAATTAATACTCTCTCCCAAAGATGTTTGCAGTCATCTATAAACTTTAGATGAAGGGGATGTACTTGGTACTCATCGTGACCTGCCGCATCATCAAATACGGTTAGCTCGCAATAATCATAACTACGGTCAATTACTGGGCGGTCGGTTGCTGCTGGCGGTCCTACACTAAACGTTTTAATACTTTCGATATTGCCAAGTGACTTTACGCCCTCAACAAATTTCTGACGGTCGGCTTCTGACAAGTCTTTCTTTAACCAAAAATTTACTACGTGAACAAACATAAGTATGAGTTGTGAGCGGTTCGCCGCTACGATTATGAGTTTTGAATGGTGAATTTGATGTACGATATTATAATTCAAACAGCAACTTCTTCCATTTTAATTTTATAAAAAATATTTTTTAGTAAACTAAAAAATCAAGTAATGAATACAATTTAATTAAAGTTTGTGTTTATTGTAAGTATTTAATAATCAAAACATTGATATACTAATTACCAATCACTCCTTCATTACAAATTATCTTTTTCAAGGATTACCGCCATTCTTTCGCCAAGTTCATCTGATGCTTTCATCAAAGGCAAACGAACATCTGAACCACTGATTCCTTTTAATTCTAAAATTTTCTTCACTCCTACTGGATTGCCTTCTTCATATAAAAGTGGGTCAATCGCTAAGAAATCGCCTAATACTTTACGTGCTGCAAGGAAGTCTCCATCTAAGGCAGAGTGAATCATTTTAGTAAATTTCTCAGGAACTGCATTCGCAATTACCGACATCACACCTACACCTCCGCAAGCAATAATTGGCACAGCTTGTACATCGTCTCCAGAAATCAACAAAAAGTCTTCAGGCTTATCTTTATAAATTTCCATGCACTGTTCAATAATACACGAAGCTTCTTTTACTCCGATGATATTTGGATGTTCAGCCAATTTCAAAGTAGTCGCTGCCGACATATTAATTCCTGAACGTCCGGGAATATTATACATAATTACTGGCACTGGCGAAGCATCAGCAACGGCCGTATAATGTGCAATTACTCCACGAGCTCCCGGCTTATTGTAATAAGGACAAACCGAAAGAATCGCATCAACTCCTGTAAAATCTGTTGCTTGGATAGCCTTAATTACTTCTGGCGTATTGTTTCCTCCAAGTCCGTAAACGATTGGAAGGTTCTTTGAATTATTTTCCTTAATAAACGCTAAAATCGCATTTTTTTCTGCGGTACTGGTTGTGGCAGATTCTCCAGTTGTTCCTTGAACCACTAAATAATCAACACCACCGTCGCTTACGTGCTGGACTAATCTTTTTAATCCTTCATAATCAATACTGCCATCTTCAAACATTGGAGTTACTAAAGCTGGAGCTACGCCGTGGAATTTTGGTCTCATTTTTGGATTTTTTACGATTGTACAATCGTCTATATTTAAAAACTATTGGTCTCTTTTTAATTTGAAAATTTGAAGATTTGGTGATTTGAAAATGGAGTAAATTTTAAAGTACAAATGGCTAAAAAACTACAATACCTAAAATCAAAAAGCTAAAAGCTCATCACTCAAAGCTAAAAGCTAAAAGCTATCACAACATTTTTTCAAACTCTTCTTCTGTAATTACTTGAACGCCCAATTTCTCGGCTTTTTGTAGTTTTGATGGCCCAGCATCAGAGCCTGCTATCAAAAAGTTCAGCTTACCAGAAAC
Source organism: Arcicella rigui (assembly GCF_034929435.1). NCBI lineage: Bacteria > Pseudomonadati > Bacteroidota > Cytophagia > Cytophagales > Flectobacillaceae > Arcicella > Arcicella rigui. Next base: position 31,922 of record NZ_JAYFUM010000002.1, on the reverse strand, counting down.
GCCACTCAATACTTTTCCGCCATTGGCTTCAATTTTTACTTTTAAATCATCTCTGCCATAATTTTGAAAAGTTCCCGAAATTACGAAAGTTTTTCCTTCTAAACTGTTCCCTTCTACAACAATTTCAGTGCTTTCGTGAATAAATTGTAAACCTGCTGCCTTTAATTTTTCAATGTAAGCCTGATTTTCTTCATCTTGAAAATACGCTACTACACTTTGGGCTATTCTATCGCCAATTTCGGGTACTTGTAAAAGCTCTTCATAAGTAGCCTTAGCAAGGGCATCGATGTTATTGAAATAAGAAGCTAATTTTTCAGCAACAGTAGCTCCAACAAAGCGAATACCTATGCCAAAAAGTACTTGTTTGAATGGTATTTCTTTAGATTTCTGAACGCCAGAAAGAATATTATTGATTGATTTTTCTTTGAATCCTTCTAAATTCGCCAACTTATCTTTTGTCAGTTCGTATAAATCGGCTGGACTTTTTACGATTCCTTTTTGGTAAAATAAATCAATGGTTTCTGTTCCCAAATTCTCAATATTTAGGGCTTTTCTTTGAATAAAATGTTCAATTTTTCCTTTGATTTGTGGCGGACAACCTTTCTCGTTTGGACAATAATGGTTGGCTTCACCTTCTTTTCTAATTAATGGTGTATCACATTCGGGACAAGTAGTTGGAAATTGTACTTTTTCAAAAGCCAAACTTCTTTTACTGGTATCTACTCCCGTAATTTTAGGAATAATTTCGCCCCCTTTTTCAACAAAAACCGTATCGCCAAGGTGTAAATCCAAACGCTCAATTTCATTGGCATTATGAATACTTGCTCGTTTTACCACTGTTCCGGCTAATAAAACAGGTTTTAAATTAGCTACTGGCGTTACGTTTCCTGTTCTTCCTAATTGATAACTTACTGACTCCAAAGTAGTTGAAGCAGATTCTGATTTATATTTATAAGCAATCGCCCATCTTGGCGATTTAGCTGTATAACCTAAAATTTCTCTTTGTGCAATGGAATTTACTTTTATTACAATGCCATCAGTATTCAAAGGCAAGTCATAACGAGCAATATCCCAATGGTCGATAAAAGCCAATACTTCTTCTAAAGTTTTGCATTTTTTCCAGGTTGGTGAAACGTTGAAACCTGCTTTTTTCATCCAGTGCAAACTTTCTTCGTGGCTTTCAAATACTTCTTCATTTGCCAAGAACTGATAGAGGTAGCAATCCATTTTTCTCTTCGCAACTACGGATGAATCTTGCATTTTGAATGTTCCAGAAGCTGCATTTCTTGGGTTGGCAAGCAATGCCTCGCCAATGTCTTCTCTTTCTTTGTTCAAAGATTCAAATGACGACAAAGGCATGAAACCTTCGCCTCGTACTTCAAAGACAGCAGGCATATTTTCAGCATTGATTCGCAATGGAAGTGTGCGAATGGTTTTCACATTGGCAGTAATATCGTCGCCACGAACGCCATCACCACGAGTAACGCCACGCACCAAAACGCCGTTTTCATACCAAACCGAAAGGGCAACGCCATCAAACTTTAATTCACAAATATATTCGTAAGGCTCGCCATCAAGTCCTTTTCTTACTCTTTCATCAAAATCCGCCAATTCACCAGCATTATAAGTATTACCCAAAGAAAGCATCGGGAAACGGTGATTGACAGCCTCAAATTCTTTTGAAATCGTTCCTCCTACTCGGTGCGTTGGCGAATCGTTTCTAATAAATTGCGGATATTGAGCTTCTAATTGTTGTAATTTTTCGAGTAGTTTATCAAATTCATAATCAGACACTTCTGAGTCGGCAGTGATATAATATCTATAATTCAGTTCATTCAACTGGTCGGTCAATTGATTGATTTCTTCCTGTGGGTTCATTTCAAAAAGCTTTAAATTTTTATCGAATTTAAAGCCAAAATATAAGTTATTTTAAAATTTAGCCTAAAAATCCACAAAAATTCTTAGCTATCGAATTTCCTGCTTTTTGTTTTTGTCTTTGCGTCTGATAAGAATATGTGGTAATTTTACCAAGCTATTTTCATGCTATAAAAATCAACGACGCTCAAATGACAAATGTCTTTCAAGCATTCTTTCGCTTACAAAACCTCATCCTTATTTGCATTCTAACGCTTGCCTTTTTTTTACGCATCAATCAATTAGATGAACACGGTATTTTCTTTGACGAAAAAGCTACGCTCTTGGTAAGTCAGGGAATGGCAATGGAAGGCAGTACACAAAAAAACTGTTTTAATACGCCCAACAAAAGTACTTTTACACCGCAAGAATTTTGGCAAGAAAAAAGCCTTCAAGATTATTTTGAAGCCAACCGAAGAAGTGATATTGGCAACAGCCCCGCTTATTATTTAGTCTTACATTTCTGGACAAAAGCCTTTGGATTAAGTGATTACGCAATCCGTTTTTTCTCAGTTTTGTGGAGTATCGCTACTATCATTTTACTTTTTTTCTTTGTAAAAGAGCATTTCAAAAACAACAATTTAGCCCTTATTTGTGCTGGATTAATGGCAATTGAACCTTTCTTTATTGCCGTTAGTCAGCAAGCAAGAAATTACTCGATGAGCTTTTTCTTTACACTTTTGGCTACGCATATTTTCTTGAAAATTATTAAAAGAGAAGAAAAAGAACGCTCTGCTGCTGGACTTTACTGGACTTACGGATTTCTTTCTGCAGTCTGTTTATTATCGCATTTCCTTACGGCTACGGTTTTTATGGCTCATGGCTTGTACGTTTTATTGTTTGTCCGTAAACTTCGTCCTTGGATTTTCCTGCCTTTGAGTTTGTGTATTGGCGGAGCATTTTTTGGTTACTGGATTACTTTTGGCGGTGGCGATTATACTTTCAAAACCTTGGCATACCAAGCCAAAGTCTATTACCAAGAAGCCCACAGCGTTCCGAATCCGCACGCTGGATATATTGACCCCGCTACGCCCAAAAATGTATTGAAAAAAGCAACGCCCATTTTTTTAGATTTATTCATTCTTGCCAATGGACTCATCAATAAAATGATTGGTTTCCGCAATTTAGCTTTAGCGATTTTGGTGGCTTTGCTTTCGGTTTTTTCTTTGAATCGTTACTTCAAAAACCAACAAACTATTTGGCTTTGGGGAATTATTGCTTTGAACGCCATTGCTTTCTTTGTGTACTCAACGGGTAAATTTCAATTTTTAGCCTTCGTCAATTTGTCACTTTTATTTTACTTGCTGTTGCATTCTTTCAAAGCAAAAAAAGAAGTTTTTGAACAGAGACTCTTGGTGTTTATGGCAATTTTGGCATTTCTCCCAAGTATTTTTTTAGTAATAATGACCTTCAAAAACGGACATACCTTTGGTCTAACACAACGTTATTCTGGTTTTTCGTTTCCATACTCCATTATTTTTGTAGGTTTAGCAATCTCTCAGGTAAAATGGGAAATAAAGCCCTTAAATTTCTTTATTTTTGCTGTTCTTTTTGCTCATTTGGTTTATGTCGGACAGACGATTCAAGAAGTCCTCAACGACGTTTCGGTAAAATACAATTACAGAAGTGAAGCCCGAAGCAAAAATCCATACCCAGCCATTGCCCAAAAACTAACGAAGTATTATCAAACAGGAGATACTATTTTGTACCCCTCTTACATCGAAAGTTTTTATGCGGCTGATACTTTAGGAAAAGTAGAAAAACAATCAAATCTGGATGCACAATACGTAAATTTGTATTTGCCAAAAGATGCCCAATTCATACAAAAAGTAAACATTACAGAACGAAACAAAGTATTTTTAAAGAAAAAAGACGGTCGTCTCCTTGAAATCTTTGATTTGAAAGAGAAAAAATACCGTTATTAAATTATGAGTAATATCCTGATTGCCCCTTCTTTGCTTGCAGCAGACTTCGCAAATCTCCAAAGAGATATTGAAATGGTAAATGCTTCCGAAGCCGATTGGTTTCATATTGATGTAATGGACGGACACTTTGTGCCTAACATTTCTTTCGGAATGCCCGTTATCGAAGCCATTAATCGCCATGCTAAAAAGCCATTAGATGTTCATTTGATGATTGAAAAGCCAGAGCGATACTTAGCTGAATTCAAAAAAATTGGTGCTACCAACATCACTGTTCATTATGAAGCCTGCACGCATTTGCATCGTACAATTCAGCAAATCAAAGATTTAGGTTGTTTGGCTGGTGTGGTACTTAATCCTGCAACGCCTGTTTCTGTATTAGAAGAAATTTTACCAGACTGCGAAATGGTTTTATTGATGTCGGTAAATCCGGGTTATGGCGGACAAAAATTCATTGAATCTACTTACGACAAAGTGCGTAAATTACGCCGTATGATTGAGGAAAAAGGATTGAATACTTTAATCGAAATCGACGGTGGTGTAAACCAAGAGACAGGTCAAAAATTAGTTGAAGCGGGTGCAGATATTTTAATTGCAGGAAGTTATGTATTCGGGGCAAAAGACCCAATGCAAACCATTGCTGGACTAAAAAACATTAAACGATAGTCATTATTCTGTGATTGTTAAATAGAGATTGGGTAGTTAGTACTCCAATCTCTTCACAAAATCAGTCAATTTTAATTACTCATTACTGCCTCAATTTTGGAAAGAGTAAAAAAAAAAAGGGAATTTTCGTTTAATTTTATTGGTAAAAATCTAATCGCTTTGTTAATCAAATTATAATGAGAATACTGCTGTTTTTATTATTCTTTCTCATTTCAAGTCTTTCATTCGCCCAAAAAACATTTTGGGCAAGTAAAGTTGTTGCCTTTTCTTCAGAATATTCGGATGCACTTACTACCAAAGAAAACCGTGCGATTCAAGTTCTGGGAAGACCCAACAAGCTCCCTCAAATTGGTATGAGTGCTTGTGCTTGGCAGCCACTCACACAGAATAATCCACAAGAAGAATTTATTATTGTTAGTTTTGATACCCTAATGTCAATTCAACAAGTGGCGGTTGCAGAAAACTACGGACAAGGTTGTGTGGTAAGAGTAGAAGCTTTTGATGAATTCGATAACCTAAAATTACTTTGGGCAAATAAATCTGCTCCGACGGGTGAAGTTGGGAAAATGTTAAATATTGTTTTGCAAAAACCTACGCCATTCAAAGTAAGAAGTATCAAAGTTGTACTGAATACCAACAGAATCAAAGGCTGGAGTCAGATAGATGCGATTGGTATTTCGCAGGCTACTACACCCATCAAAGCCACTATTAATCTTGCCAAAAACTTGCCTACCGAACTTGTTAAAGAAAATCTGGGCAAAAGTGTTAATTCAGAATATCGAGAAATTGCACCTGTCATTTCACCAGATGGAAAAACTTTGTACTATACTCGTTGGAAACATCCCGACAATTTAGGCAAAGATAAAAATCAAGATATTTGGTATTCGGAATTGCAGGGAGATAAAAAATGGGGAGCGGCTGTACTTTTCCCTGCTCCTATCAACAACAATGAACACAATGCGATTTGTGCTATTTCGCCCGACGGCAAAACAATTTTATTGAACAATGTCTATCTACCAGACGGTACAATGGCAAAAGGCGTTTCGATGTCCACAAAAAGCAGTAAAGGTTGGGATTTCCCGAAGGCTTTAAACATTAAAAATTTCAAAAATAAATCTGATTATGCAGAATACAGTTTTTCGCCCAATGGACGAGTACTCATTCTGACAGGTCAATTCAAGGAAACACAAGGTGGAAAAGATGTTTACTTGTCATTTTTACAAGCAGACAATACTTGGTCTGAGCCACAAGATGCAGGTTCAGTGATTAATACTGCCGAAGATGAAAGCACGCCATTTATTGCCGCAGATGGAAAAACACTTTATTATTCAACCAGAGGACTAAGTGGTTTTGGAAGTAACGATATTTTTATGTCACGCCGTTTGGATGACACTTGGTTGAAGTGGTCTGAACCCGAAAACTTAGGGCCAATCATCAACACGCCAGAATGGGACGGTTACTTTTCGATTTCAGCTTTGGGTGATTATGCCTTTTTTAGTTCGCAAGAAAACGCCATAGGAGAAGAAGATATTTTTAAATTTAAAGTACCTGAATCCATCAAGCCAGATGCCGTAGTACAAATAACGGGTGGTGTTTATAATTACAGTGATAAAAAACCAATTTCAGCCAGCATTAATGTACAGTCGATGACTGATAAAGATACCGTTTGCGTTACTTATGACCCACAAACGGGCGATTATAAATTGATGTTGCCAGCTAAGAAAAGCTATACCATTTCGGCTTCTAAAAAAGGTTTCATGTCTATATCAGAACCTTTAGATTTTACAAAAGAGACCAATTTTAAAGAAATCAAAAAGAATATTTATCTCTATCCGATAGAAGCTGGGCAAAGGATTACCTTAAATAGCGTATTTTTTGAACAAAGTAAGTATGAAATTTTACCAAGTTCGTACCCAGAATTAGACCGAATTGTTAGCTTGATGAGGGAAAATCCGACGATGGAAATCATGCTTGAAGGACATACCGACAATCAGGGTGACTGGAATGCCAACTTGTTGCTTTCAAAACAAAGAGTGGACGAAGTAAAGAAATACTTAGCCAGTAAAAACATTAATATGAGCCGAATCCAAACGCAAGGATATGGTTCTACTCGACCAGTTTCAAGTAATAATTCAGAAGAAAAACGTAAATTGAACCGTAGAGTAGAATTTATGATTATCAAAAATTAAGTAACTCTTTGCCAAAGGACTCATGCTGAAATTTCAGCAATTGGTATTATTTTTGTCAAATTAGGATATAATTAAACAAATATGGCTTTAATGAAAATCAAGTCCTTTTCCATATTATTGCTATTATATTCCTTTTCCTTCACGGCATTGTCCCAAAAAACATATTGGGCAAGCCAAATTTTTAGTTTTTCTTCCGAAAAAGTAATCCCATTTCAACAGTTAGGACATAAAGCCGTACAAGTATTGGGCAAGCCCAATGTATTGCCCCAATACACCCAAAGTGCTTTAGCTTGGCAACCTTCCGTACAAAAGAAATCAAGTGAAGAATATATCACCGTTGGCTTTGATACTTTGATGCACATACAGCAAGTAGCCGTTGCCGAAAATTATGGTATTGGCAGTATCGACAAAGTAATCGCCTTTGATTCTTTAGCAAAACCTTACACCCTTTACCAAAGAGATGCAGCCATTATTCCGAGAGATAAAGGCGAAATGTTCAATGTGATTTTACCCAATAAAACACCTTATAAAGTATATGCCATCAAAATTGTACTGAATATTGAAAAAATCAAAGATGCCAATCAGATAGATGCCATTGGTATTTCGGCAAGTACAGACCCCATTCAAGCGATGGTGAATGTGGCAGCAGATGCTCCGGGTGAAGTTTATCGAGAAAATTTAGGAAAAAATATCAATTCAAGGCATCAAGAATTTGCTCCTGTTATCTCTTCTGATGGTAAAACGCTTTATTATACTCGTAATTATTTAAGCCTTTTCGGTAAACAAGGCGACCAAGATGTGTATTTCAGTGTGCAGGATGAAGCGGGCAATTGGCAAAAAGCACAAAATATTGGAGCACCCATTAATACCGAAGATAAAAATGCGGTTTTGGCAGTTTCGGCAGATGGATACGAACTGTTGCTGATGAATAAGTATCATCCAGACGGACATTTGTCTTCGGGGATTTCAAGGACTTATCGTACCGCCAACGGCTGGTCTTTTCCAGAAGAAGTAAAAATTGATAATTATTACAACCAAAGCCCCAACGCTGAATTTTCGGTTTCTGCTGATGGTAAAGTAATGGTGATGTCTATCCAAAGAAAAAATGCCATTGGTAGCCGAGATTTATATGTTTCGTTCAGAAAACCGAATAATACTTGGACTGAACCTAAAAATTTAGGGAAAACCGTCAATAGCATCGAGCATGAAGTAACGCCATTCATTGCTGCCGATAACAAAACACTCTATTTTTCGACTCGTGGATTTTCTGGTTTTGGTGACAATGACATTTTTAAAAGTGTCAGGTTAGACGATACTTGGACATCTTGGACAGAACCCGAAAATCTTGGCCCAGCCGTGAATACTTCCAATTGGGACGGTTATTTTACCATGCCAGCTTCTGGTGATTTTGCCTATATTTGTTCATTTAGTGGCGGAGCAAAGGAAGATATTTACAAATTAGTTTTACCTAAAACGGCTCAACCCAATCCTGTGGCAATTGTAACGGGCAATGTGTTGTCGAGTAACGAAAGACTGGCCATTCCAGCCAAATTGACCATGACGGCGAGAAGTTCAGTAAATAAAACTGAGATAAAGCAATACGAACCCAGTACTGGTGCGTTTAGTTTCGTAATACCGCTGAATGATATTTATGATTTTATTCCAGAAGCAACTGGTTTTATTGCCGTCAACGAAACCATTGATTTAAGAAATGTAAATGAGTACCAAGAAATCAAAAAAGATTTTTATCTCATTCCAATCGAAGTTGGAAGTAAAGGTATTCTAAACAGTTTTTCATTTGAACAAGGTGAAGCTAAATTACAACCTTCATTGATGCGAAATTTGGATAGAATTGTACAAGTTATGAAAGACAATCCGACTTTGGAAATTCTCTTTGAAGGACACACTGATAATCAGGGAGACTTTCAATTGAACATGAAATTATCGGAAGACAGAGTTGCAGCAGTAAAAAAATATTTGGTCAGTCAGGGAATTTTACCTCAAAGAATTAAGACCAAAGCTTGGGGCCCAACTCGACCTATTTCTAACAATGCCAACGAAGAACAACGCCAAAGAAACCGAAGAGTAGAGTTTACAATCATTAAGAAATAGTACTTTTCTTTGTGTAAGGCTTAAAAAGCAGTTATTTTTGTGTATTCTTCATAGGACAGCCCTAAGTTTCATAAAATGAAACTGGCAAAATAACCCAAAGAAGCCCGAATGACAACTACGATAAGTAACTCAATTGAAGTATTGCAAGACTTAAAAAAGTGGCAAGGAACACTACGCCTCAAGATTTTAAATATGTATTTTAAAGCCAACGCTGGTCATATTGGCTGTTCGCTTTCTTGTATCGACCTAATGATTGCTTCTTTGATGTCTCACAAACGCAAAGACGAAGTTTTTATCCTCTCCAAAGGTCATGCGGCGGCATCTTTGTACGCTTGTTTGCATGAATTAGGTGAAATTTCAGATGAATTACTCAGTACTTATTATAAAGAAGGTACAGTTTTGCCTGCTCACCCAGCTCCTAATAAAATTTCAGGAATTCCATTTGCTACGGGTTCGTTGGGGCATGGTTTACCCATCGCTTTAGGCATTGCTCAAGCCAATAAGATTCTCGGAAATGACGAAACTACTTATGTGCTGATGTCAGACGGAGAAACCAATGAAGGGACAACTTGGGAAGCTGCTCATTATGCCGTAGCCAAGCAATTGGATAATCTGATAGTGATGATTGATAAAAACGGTTTGCAAGGTTTTGGAAATACCAATCAAGTATTGGGAATTTCTGCCGATGCTACCAAATGGCAAGTAATGGGTTTTGAAGTAGCAGAATGCGACGGACACGATGTTGAAGCACTTTATCAGCAAATAGATTTTTTCAAAAATAATAAAAACGGCTTGCCAAAAGTAATCATTGCCAATACGGTAAAAGGAAAGGGCGTTTCTTACATGGAAAATCGCTTGGAGTGGCATTACCTTCCTATGAATCCAGAACAGTACGCCGTTGCTACCAATGATATTTTGAAGGCATATCTTTAATCATCGTCTATTGACCTAAAAGGTTTTACTTAAATCCGACGACTGATGGCTGATAGCTAATACAAATTAACTTCTAAATTAATCCTTTCGAGCTAACCCTTGAAATCATATTTTTTCGATAACGACCTCATGTTAAAAGATAAAATACTTTCCCTTAAAGGCCCCATTTTTGTATATGGTGCAAGTGGCTTTATTGGTGCGAATCTCTTCAACGAGATTTTCAAACTCAGAAAAGACTGCTATGCACTTACCCATGATGCTCAAAAAGCATGGCGTTTGAAATTACTGAATGTTCCTGCTGAAAATATTGTTCACTGCGATATTGTTTCTAATTACTCGGTTCAAGAAGTTTTTAGTGCTTATAAGCCCAAAACGATTTTCAATTTGGCGGCTTATGGAGCGTACTCTAAGCAAAAAAATGTAACGCTTACTTATGAAACCAATGTAATCGGAACAGTAAACCTGCTTGAAAATTTAGCGTCTGATATGGTGTACATCCATGCAGGAAGTAGCTCGGAATATGGTTTTAACTGTACTGCACCCAAAGAAAGCGACGCACTCGAACCCAACAGTCATTATTCAGTTTCAAAAGTTTCTGCGGCTTATACCATTCAATATTATGCGAAAGTTCACAACAAAAATGCGGTGAATTTACGTCTTTATTCAATTTATGGAGATTGGGAAGAACCCGACCGCTTGATTCCTAAATTGATTGAAAGTGTTAGACATAATAAATTACCCAATTTTGTTTCTCCAGAAATCAGTCGAGATTTTGTTTATATTTCAGATTGTATAGAAGCTTTCCTTGATACAGCGTTGAAAATGTCGCCTGCCATTCGTGGTAATTCTTATAACATTGCCAGTAGTGTAAAAACGACCATTGGCGATTTAGTAGAAGTATCTCGACAAGAATTTGGCATTGCTGAAAAACCTTCGTGGGGAAGTATGGAAAATCGCCAATGGGATTTGGCAGACTGGTACGGCGACCCAACGGAAGCTCAAAAAGATTTAGGCTGGTCGGCAAAAACGCCTTTGGCAGAAGGATTAAGAAAGTACTACCAGTGGCAAGAAAGTATTCGCTACGAAGAGAAAGTATTGCCAGCTTTCCAAAATCCTTACTTAAACCCTGTGATTACGGCCATTATTGCTTGTTACAAAGACGCTCAGGCAATTCCATACATGTATGAAAGATTAGTGAAAACTTTCAACGAAATGAAAGTACGCTATGAAATCATTTTTGTAAACGACTGTTCGCCAGACAATACCGAAGAAGTATTAGAAGAGATTTGTAATAAAGACCCGAATGTAATCGGGATTACCCATTCAAGAAATTTTGGTTCTCAGTCAGCTTTTTTATCTGGTATGGAAATTTCAACTGGCGATGCCGTAGTACTCATGGATGGCGATTTGCAAGACCCCCCAGAAGTAATGCCACGCTTTTTTGAAAAATGGTCAGAAGGCTACGAAGTAACTTATGGTGTAAGAGTACAGCGAGAAATGCCAAATTGGCTACATTTCTTCTACAAAACTTTTTATAGAATCTTCAAAAATATGTCTTACATCAATATTCCTAATGATGCTGGCGACTTTTCGATGATTGATAGAAAAGTAGTAAAAGAATTGGTGAGTTTACCAGAAACGGAACAGTTTTTAAGAGGATTACGTGCTTGGGTTGGTTTCAAACAAATTGGTGTTGATTACGTTCGTCCCGAAAGAATGTTTGGCGTTTCTACCAACAACTGGCGAAAAAACATTTGGTGGGCAAAAAAAGCCATTTTCTCATTCAGTTTTGTGCCTTTAGAAATTATGTCTTATGGTGGTTTTATCATGACATTACTTTCAATTTTAGGTATCGTTTGGCAAATATTGGCAAAATATATATTTTATCCAGACACCCCTTCGGGGATTTCTACTGTCATAGTATTAGTAATGTTTTTTGGCGGTATCAATCTCTTGGGGATAAGCTTTTTAGGAGAATACATTGCCAAAATCTTTGAAGAAACTAAGAAAAGACCGAAGTTTATCCGAACCAGAGTACGTAAGGGAATTAAGAAGTATAACACTTCTGAGGAAATCAAAAGGTTAGTAGAACAACAAAGAAAATAACATTATAAAGCGATTCAAGAATCGCCTTCAAAGAATGAGGAGAGAATTTTCAGATGCCATCGAAAAAATTGCCATTGAAGATGAAAAGGTAGTTTTTATCACTGGAGATTTAGGATATAATGCCCTTGAAAACTTACAAGCGGCCATGGGCAATCGCTTTATCAATGCTGGAGTTGCTGAACAAAATATGGTGGGCTTGGCAGCAGGTTTGGCTTACAAAGGTTTTAAAGTATTTTGTTATTCAATCGCTCCTTTTGTAGTGTATCGCTGTTGGGAGCAGTTTAGAAACGACGTTTGTTTACATAATTTACCCGTTTTCTTAGTCGGAAATGGAGGTGGTTATGGTTACGGAATCATGGGAAGTAGCCATCATGCTATTGAAGATTTGGCAGGACTAAGTAGCTTACAAAACGTAAAATGTTGGATTCCAGCATTTTCAGATGAAGTAGAACCTTTTCTAAATCAAATCGTTGCAGATGCTCGCCCAGCTTATTTAAGATTAGGTGCAGGAAAAAAAACACCTTCCTTAGATACTGATTTCGGTGGATTGAAGTTATTATACAAAGCAAGTAATGCTAAAGGTTCGATTGTATCATTAGGCCCTGTTGCCAACAATGTAATGAATGCTTTAGAAAATGAAGAACTTTCAGGGCAATTCAACGTCTTTACGGCCTACAATTTGCCAATGAAAATTGAAAAAGAAGCCTTCCAATTAATTCAAGAGGCTGAAAAGCTGTTAGTCGTAGAAGAACACGTAAGTACCGGAGGATTGGCACAGCAATTGTCTGTGCAACTTTTAGAAAATGGAGTTTCGTTAAAGAAGTTTGTAAGCCTAAGAGCCGAAGGGTATCCCGATGGTACTTACGGAAGCCAAACTTATCACCAAACACAGTCGGGATTAGATAGCCAAAATATTGCCATCAAATTGAAGTGTTTTATGGAATAGGCTATGGCTTAATCTCATAAAACCTCAAATCATGAATATTTCTGCTAAAAATGCTCAACTTTTTAAAGTATTATCTTTACTGACAGTTTTGATTCCGATTTTAGGATACTTCTTATTTCTTGATAAGTATGCCGTAAATATTCCCTATTTGGATGATTATACCTTTTTCGACTTTCTTCCAAAGCTATTTTCGGAAATTAGTTTTGGCGAGAAAGTCGAACTTTTTTTTGAACAACACAACGAGCATAGAATTTTTCTAAATCGAGTTTTTGCTTTTCTTATCTACTGGTTGAATGGAAATCTCAATTACAGAGTAATGATTTTTATCGGCAACATATTTTTACTCGGCATTGTTGCTATTTTTTATCATTACTTTTTACAGTTAAAATTTCATTTACTTTACTTTATTCCTGTCCCTTTTCTATTTTTTCAGTTACAATTTTGGGAAAATAGTTTTTGGGGAATGGCTTCAATTCAGAATTTTGGTGTAATTTTTATTTTACTGATTGCCATTCACTTCATCCTCTCGAAAAAAAGCTCACTTTTTTATTTATCTCTCTGCTTTGTTTTTTTAGCTACTTATACCAGTGGGAATGGTATTCTCAGCATTTTTGTTTGCGGAACACTCCTATTACTTCAAAAAAGGATAAAAGATTTTTTTATTTTTTGCCTTTGGGCTTTGTTACTAATTGGTACATACTTTTATCATTATCAATCGCCCAAGTACATTCATTATTTTGAAGGCGTAGATATAATAGCCATTGGTCAAGGTTTTCTTTTATTCATTGGTTCAGCTTTCGACCTTGTCAGTAACATGACGATTAGAATCATCTTAATAACGCTTGTAGGAGCTTTATCGCTGGGATTGGTTATCTTTTTCTTAGTCAAATATTTGATGAAAGCTTGGCTAATAAACCGCCAATTTGAAGCTATTGAGCTATTTTTGTTAGGCTGTTTTCTTTTTGTACTCGGCACAGCCTTCATCGTGGCGGTTACAAGGGTAAGTTTTGGACTAATCTCGCTATTTGTCAGTCGATATAAAATCTATTCAGTATTAATAATAGTTAGTCTGTATTTTTGTTTATTACTCAAAGCTGACAGATATTTGTTAGCGAAAGCTATCATTCCTTTGATTTTCTTGAGTATTCTCTATAATTTATGGAGTAATTATCGAAATTATTACATTACTGTTCACTTACAAAAACAGCGAATTTGTGCTTTAATCAATAATTTGATAGTTTCGGGCGATAAATTTGATAAGTTAAATAGTAACATTTATCAGATACCTCATTTATGGTTTAATGAACAGTTGGGAAGCCTCAAAAAACCTATTATTGAAGCTCCCAAATGGCAACATTCTTTTTACAAAACGCCATACAGCGAAATGTTAGTTTTTGAAAGTGCCGACTTTGAGCCAAGAATAGAAGGAAAATTTGGTGTATATTTAATGCTTCAATCAAGTAAAAGAGTCTATATTTACCCTGTGAGTAATCATTCTTCTTCGATGAGAAAGTTTTTGAGGACGGGCGATTTTTGGGCAAAAGGGTTTATTGGCTCACTTGAATATCAATTTATAGATGCTGATACTTATCAATTAGGCTTGTGGATTCAAGACGGAAAGATTGGGAAAGCCTATAATTTGAATGATTCAATCAAAATTGAGCATAATTATTAGGAAACAAACATTGGCAATTGTCGATTTAAGCTTCTAATTATCAGAAATTTATAAAAATTACACCTCTTTACACAAAACACAGCTTATGAGAAATAAGCTCAAATATTTACAAAATGTCTCAAACAAAAAAAGAAACATATTTTACCCAATTAGACGGAATCCGTTTTGTAGCTGTCGCTTTGGTACTTTTTGACCACTGGTTAGCAGAAAAAAATGTATTGCCTTTGGGGCATTTGGGTGTAACAATGTTTTTTGTACTCAGCGGTTTTTTGATTACCCGTATCCTGATTGAAAGCAAGTTAAAGGATGATAAAATTGGTCGAAGCCATTGGTTTTCGGTAAAGCAATTCATCATTCGTAGAAGTATCAGAATATTCCCGATTTATTTCTTAGCCATTTTTGCACTGTACCTTTTCGATGTCCCACCTGTAAGAGATACGATTTTGTGGTGTTTGGCTTATGCTACCAATTTTTACATTGCCATTCATCAACATTGGATGGGAACAATCGACCACCTCTGGTCTTTGGCAGTAGAAGAACAGTACTATCTAATTTTCCCTTACTTGATTCTGTTTTTACCAAGCAAACATTACCTTAAAGTACTTACCCTAATGATTTTGCTTTCTATCGGTCTTCGGGTTTTCTTCTATCTTCAAGGAAGTAATTGGGTAATTCAGTACGTTTTGATGCCAACTTGCCTTGATTGTTTCGGTTTGGGCGGTTTAATGGCTTATTATTTTACTTTTCATAAAGAAGCTATCTTTGAAAAATTAGCTAATACTTGGTTGGTTTTACTTAGTTTTGGAGTGTATGCTTTCTCGGTTTACTACACTTTACACCAACAAAGTATTACGCATCTGAGCCACCAATTTGGTACGGTTGTACTTGAAAGGTTTGTATCGGCATTGTTTTGTTTTTTCTTTATTGCGAAAGCAGTTTCGGGCTATCAAAGTTTTGGGAAATCATTTTTAGAAAATCCTGCCATAAGCTACTTTGGTCGTATCAGTTACGGTATTTATTTGTATCATAATTTTATTTATAACTTTTATCATACGCCCCAGACGAGTATTGTACTAAGAGTTTTGCACAAAATTCAGCGAATTATGCCAGCTGTGAGTAGTAATGTTGTTTTTGAACTATTCTATTATTTTATCATCACAATTGTAGTCGCAAGCCTCTCTTGGTTTCTTGTTGAAAAGCCAATCAACCACTTAAAAAAGCATTTCACGTATTAAGTAAACAATAATTTGTGACTTAGAATCGTAGATTGAAGCAAAGTATTCTTTGAAAAATGGGTTTTGTGCCAATGTTTCAATAATTTTGTAAATCAGAAACTGCGTAATCTCTAAAAATATGAATATTTTAAGTCGAATTTCCAGTTTTCCTATGTATTCTCATAGCAGCCTTACCAACATCAAGAATGAGTATTAAATTAGCCATCGTCATGCCAGCTTATAATGAACAAGATTGCATGGCAGACGTAGTAAAAATCTGGTCAGACCTCTTAGACAGTGAATTTGCTTCTGAAGAAACTCGACTTATTGTAGTAAACGACGGTTCAAAAGATAATACAGGAAAAATCCTTGACGATATTCAACCTCTTTATCCAAAACTCATTGTTATACATCAGAAAAATGGTGGACATGGCAATGCCGTAGTTCACGCATATAAAAAAGCCGTTGAAATCGGTGCTGAATATATTTTCCAAACGGATTCAGACGACCAGTTTATTCCAGAAGACGTAAAACTTTTGTGGGAAAAACGCCATCAGTCTTCTTTCATTTTGGGCTATCGCCAAGTGCGTCACGACGACCCATTCCGCCTTCTTATTACTCGTATTTTACGATACAGTATGTTTGCCGTTTATGGTACTTTTATCATGGACTCAAATATTCCTTTCCGCTTGATTGAAGGTAATTTCTTGAGAAAATTATTAGCTCAATTACCCAATCCGGTGCCATTTGCTCCAAATATTTTCTTGGCAATCATGGCAAAAAAAGCAGGCGAAGAATTATTCAATATTCCGATTGTACACAAAGAAAGAGCAACTGGCGAAGTTTCAATCAGAAAAATGAAACTTTTAAAAGTGTGCTGGCAGTCGTTTAAGGAATTACTCAATTTCAGATTGACCTTGAACGAAAAAATTAGAAATGTGAAAAAACAGCAGCCAGTACAAGTATGAAACAATATGATTTTGTAATCGTTGGAGCAGGTTTATTTGGGGCAGTTTTTGCCCACGAAGCTACCAAAAAAGGGAAAAAATGCTTAGTAATTGACAAACGTCCGCACTTAGGCGGAAATGTGTATTGTGAAGAAATCGAAGGCATCAATGTCCATAAATACGGAGCTCATATTTTTCACACCAACGATAAAGATATTTGGGATTATGTAAATTCATTTGTTGAATTTAACAGATATACCAATTCACCTTTAGCTAATTTCAAAGGCGAATTGTACAATTTGCCTTTCAACATGAATACTTTCTATCAGCTTTGGAAAGTAAAAACGCCACAGGAAGCCCAAGAAAAAATCAGAGAACAAGTAGCAGCTTCGGGCATTAGCGAACCGCAAAATTTGGAAGAACAAGCAATTTCTTTGGTTGGAACTGACATTTACGAAAAGTTGATTAAAGGCTATACCGAAAAACAATGGGGCAGAAAAGCCACAGAACTTCCAGCTTTTATTATCAAACGTTTGCCTTTGCGTTTTACCTACGATAACAATTATTTCAACGATAAGTATCAAGGAATTCCTATCGGTGGCTACAATAAGTTAGTGGAAGGACTTTTGGCTGGTGTTGAAGTAAGAACTTCCGTAGATTTTTTCAAAAACAAAGCGGAGTTTACAGAAATTGCTGAGAAAATCGTTTTTACAGGACATATCGACGAGTTTTATGATTACTGTTTTGGAAAATTAGAATACAGAAGTTTACGTTTTGAAAACCAAGTACTCGACCAAGAGAATTATCAAGGAAACGCCGTTGTGAATTATACCGAAGCGGATATTCCGCATACTCGCATTATCGAACACAAGCATTTTGAATTTGGGAAACAAGCTAAAACAGTAGTAACCAAAGAATTTCCTTGCGAGTGGACTTCGGGAATGGAGGCTTATTATCCAATCAACGACGATAAAAATACTGAAATGTTCAAACGCTATCGAACACTTTCACTTGAGGAAAAGAATGTTATTTTTGGAGGACGTTTGGCTGAATACAAATATTATGATATGCACCAAGTAGTTGCTTCTGCGTTGGTAAGAGTAAAAAATGTATTGGGAGAATGATTCAAATAGCTTAGAAATCTAAATCATCTATCATGAAAAAAACACTACTTTTCCTTGCTATTGCCGTCATAGGAATCGTCGCTTATCTTTTCTACCAAAAGAAAAGCCTTTATAGTAGTGTTCTTACCAGATTTGTACCTGACAATACACTTTTGTTGTTAGAAAGCAATGAGTTTAGCAATTATCCAAAAACGCCCGTCATTTCGCATATTCCTTTACTTTCCAGAGTAGGGAATCAGTTTTTGGTTTTGAAAAAAATCGGTCTAAATGATGCTGAAATCAAAAAAATATTAGCTCATAAAACCCTCTATTTTGCCCTCATTGCCGAAGCCAAAGATGATTTGAATTTTGTAAATTACCTTCCGCTAAACAGCGACGACCAGTCTTTGTTAGATAAATTCGAAACGCTAAAAAATAATATTTCTGGCAACAGAATTATTTATCATACCACACAAGGCTACAAAATTGCAGAAGTGATAGACGCTTCTGCAAAATCTGTTTTTTCATTTATTATTCAAGATAATTTCCTGATTTTCAGCTCTTCAAGTTTGATATTGGAAGAAGCAATTCTTCCCCGTGGAAATACTTGGATAAAAGGACTTACGGGCAAAATCAATAATCACAGCGAGGGTGTTTTTAACGCTACTTATCTCAACAGACAAGCTATTGCCAAATTTATCAACACTATTTCTTTAGAAAAAAACTCGCCTGCCAGTCAGTTTGTGCATTTACTTTCTGAACAATTCACTGATTTTGTAACTACCAAAACTACTTTAGAAGCCAAAGGCGAAGCATTTTCATCAAAGCTTTTTTTAGGACAAGTACCTGCCAAAATCAGCAGTTTGAATCTGATTCCAAACACTTCTGCTTTTGTATTACACTTTGCGGTTTCTGATAATAAACTTTTTGAAGAAGGTGTTGAAAAATACATCAAAAAAAGCGAACACTTGAATGATTTACGCAATACGGTGATTGATGAATTTAAAGTAGATTTTTCAAAAATTTATCAAAAATTACAAGACGAAATCATTCTGGCTGGTTTTGATGAAGGCAACGCCACTTTTGCAGGAAAAGTACTCATTCTCAAAAATCAACAACTGTATTATCCTTTAGAAGAAATCGCCAAGGAAGTTGCCAAAAAAAGAGCTGCCAATGTTTTTAGCCTTTCCTTTGGAGCTTATACCATTCATTCATTAGGAATTCGTGAATTCCCAAGTATGGCATTTGGCGAAGGTTTTGCAGGTTTTGATGAGTGTTACTTTACAGAATATAAAAATCACTTGATTTTGACGAATAGTCTGACTGCCATGCAAAGCTATTTGGTGACGCTCAGTAAAGGTGATGTTTGGAGTAACTCAAGTAAAAATCAAGCGATTGTTAAGCAGACAAGCCCCGCTAATTTGACGCTAATTGCCGAAACTAACAGAGCTTTAACGGGCTTAAAAAAGTCTTTTATCAATAATTGGGTGAATAAAATCACAAAAGAAGAAAATGCCATCAACCAAGTAGAAGCAAGTATTTATCAGGTAATGCCCAATGAAAGCAAATTGTATTTAATAAAGAATTTATCATTGTCGCAAGCACCTCTTAAATACACTAATAAATGGTTGAAATTAACAAGTATTCCTTTAATCAGTGCAGCCAAACCAAGCTATTTGAATAATCATAACAAGCAGGAGATTTTTGCCCAAAGTGATGATAAAGTACTCCATTTTATTGTTGATAACAAAAGTGTTTGGAAGCATGAACTTTCAGGAAAACTGATTGGCAATGTAAAAACTGTGAAATTTTTACCAAGCAACCAAACACAATACTTGGTTGTGACGACAAATAAGGCTTACATACTCAGCAGAATTCAAAATACTTTTGAGATTACCGAAATCCAGAATCCAAAAAGTTTGCGATTGAAAGACTTTTTGATTTTCAATGAAGAAGGCGATGCCAACGAAAATCTAACGCTTTTTGCCGAAAACGGTGAAAGTTTTAAAATTAGTAAATCTTCAGAAACGCTCAAAGCAGGCTTTAAAGACAATACTTCAAATCAGTACATTACGCCACTTTCTACGGTCATTCTGAAAGGAACAGAGTATGCAGTACTTTTGGATAAAAAAGGGAAATTAACCTTGCAAAATGCCAAAGGCAAAACTGCCGAAGGTTTCCCTGTTTCACTGAATCGCAATATTAATAGTCCAGCTTTTCTTGAAGGTTCGGGCAATCAAATTGCCATTAACGTTTTAAGTGAAAATGGAGAACTTTTCAAAATTGGGATTTCGGGAAAAATCATTGAAAAAAGACAATTACTTCGTCCGGATAGCGAAACTAAATTTTTTCTTTGTCCCGACGAACGCAATAGCGATTGGGTAATTATGCGAAGCGACGGCAAAAATGTGGTGGTAATAGACAAAACTGAAAAGGAAATGTTTACCATCAAAGAAGCTACTTTTGGCGTAAAACGTTTGAAATATTACAATTTGGGTATTGGTGGGAAATTCTTCGCTCTTACAAATGCTTATACAAATTATCGTTTTTTTGATGAGAAAGGCGAATACATCGGTGGTAAAGCCATAGAATCTATTCATCTTCCAGTAATTACGTATTCTGAATCTTATCAAAAATTAATTATGAACATCACAACACCTACTGCGTTGGAAACTTGGTCGGTGAAACTTCGTTAATATGATTTTTAATTCCATTCATTTTTTAATTTTCTTTATCATCGTCACGCTTGGCTATTGGTCTTTGGGTTGGAGTGGTCGTTGGCGTTTATTATTATTGGCAAGCTGTTATTTCTACATGGTTTTCATGCCAATTTATATTTTAATCCTATTACTCACCATCATCATTGACTACATCGCAGGGATTTATCTTGAAAAAACGCATGGGCCAAATAAAAAACTCATACTCATCGTCAGTTTGATTTCTAATATTGGGATTTTGGCTTTGTTTAAATATTATAATTTTTTCAATACAAATCTTACGCATTTATTATGGATGTTTCACATTCATAACCCTGCCCCTTATCTAAAAATCTTATTGCCCATTGGTTTATCGTTTCATACTTTTCAAGCCATGAGTTATACGATTGAAGTATATCGTGGCAACCAAAAAGCTGAAAGACATTTTGGAATTTATGCCCTTTACGTGATGTTTTATCCGCAATTGGTCGCTGGGCCAATCGAGAGACCACAAAATGTATTGCATCAATTCCATGAAACACATCAGTATGATTGGGAAAAAGTAAAAAGTGGCTTGATGATGATGGCTTGGGGTTTATTCAAAAAAGTGGTCATTGCCGACCGACTGGCGATGGTTGTAGATTATGCTTATAAAGACCCAAACGAAAAGAATGGACTTTCGCTGTTAGTCGCTACTTTTTTCTATACTTTTCAGATTTACTGTGACTTTTCGGGATATTCAGAAATTGCTTTGGGTTCTGCCAGAGTAATGGGCTTTGAATTGATGGAAAACTTTAAAAGTCCATATTTTTCTACTTCCATTTCAGAATTTTGGAGACGCTGGCATATTTCACTTTCAACTTGGTTCAGAGATTATTTGTACATTCCTCTGGGTGGAAATCGTGTAGCTGAATGGCGAAGATACCTCAACCAATTTATTGTTTTTATGGTGAGTGGTTTATGGCATGGAGCTCAGTGGACCTTTGTTATTTGGGGTTCTTTGCATGGTTTTTATTTAATCGTGGCGGCTGTCCGAAACAAGTATTTTCCGAAAATGTCTTTGCCCGAAAACACTTTTGGCAAAGCCTTAAATCTTGTTTCAACCTTTATACTTGTGATGTTCGCTTGGGTATTTTTCAGAGCAAAAGACACACATGATGCTTTTTTGATTATCAAAAAAATGTTACTCTTCTCTCCTATCGACAACCTTCAAACGCCTTTAAATGGCGTAGAAATGGCTTTTTCGCTTGGATTAATTGGTTTATTGCTTTGGAAGGAAATCAAGTACTTTTATATTTCAACCCAAAATACCATAAAATTTTACGGAATGATTTCGCTGATAATGATTTTGGTTTACTTCTTTGGCGTTTTCAACACCAATAATTTTATTTATTTTCAATTTTAGAAAAGCTTTCGGATGTCGGACATCGGATTTCGGATTTGGGATGTCAGATTTGGGATTTGGGACATCTGATTTTAGAAAAATATCATCCGAAATCCGATGTCCAAAAGCAGAAATCCGAAATCCGAAATCACATATCCGAATTCAAAAAATTTCTTATGTTAAAAAGTGTTTTAAAATATTCTGTACTCTTGTTAGCCATTTTTTTGTGGCTGCAAGCCTACTTTCCTGCCATTTATTCAAGCACAAAATTATTTCCTGACGATTACCGTAATGGCGATTTATACAGACTTTCCTATTTACCACAATTCAAAGAAAAAGCCATTGATTGTCACAAAAACGCTTCATCACAAAGTCCAAAATTACCCGTTCATTTGTACATCATTGGCGACAGTTTTACCGAAGAACAAAGAGTAAATGAAAGCGATTTTCAGGCTGAAAAATATCAGTATGTGCATTGGGCGAATCTCAAGCACATTCAATTGGACAGTACAAAAAAGAATATTTTAATTTTAGAATCGGTAGAAAGAGCCACCAAAGAACATCTTTCGCAAGATGCCAATAATTTTCAGACAGAAGCTTTGGTAGAAAACGAAACACCTCAGCACTTTACTTTCAGACAAAACTTAACGCAAAAATGGGATAAAATAAAAAGCATTGCATTCCCCGCAGGAACAGAAGAACGTTTAGAACATACATTGTTTAACTACGATTTTTTCTTGTGGTTTCGTGAGTTGAAAGCCAAAATGAATTTAGCCATTTTCAACAGAATTGAACCAAAAGTTATTCTTTCAAAAAACCAAAAACATTTATTTTATTTTGAAGAAGCCGATAGTACTCATGGTCGCTCTTCGTTTTTTCCAGTTACGGAGGCTCAGATTGATACTTTTGTGACGCACGCAAACAACAGTAGAGAAAAGTATTTAAAGGCTGGTTTTGATGAAGTATATCTTTCGATAATTCCGAATAAAGTAAGTTTGCAATCGCCAGATTTGGGAAATTATAACCATTTAATTGAAAGAATTCAGACAAACCCAAAACTTAACATTCCTGTGATTGATGCTTATCAGCTTTTCAAGCAATATCCTGAAAAGTATTATTTAAAAAGTGATACACATTGGAATTGTGAAGGAAGAGATTTATGGTTAGGCATTGTGAATCAGCTCATTAATTCTAAAAAGAACTAAAAAAACAAAGAGCCAAACTTTCGTTCGACTCTCGTTCTGCGGTAGTTTTTATGTCTTGTAAATCTTACAATAAAGTAATAAAGCTTTTGATAACAGCTCCTAATCGAACGGCATCAAATATACGCTGTTCGCTTGCTCCATGAGATTTTACAGATGCTTCGTGTGAAGTAACACACATTTCGCAACCATTAATCGCAGAAATTACCAAGCTCAATAATTCAAAAAATTCTTTTCCTAAAACAGGGTTCATCATAATCGACATTCTAACACCTGCTGGAATATTATTGTAAGTTTCTTTGTCCATAAAGTGACGGAAACGATACAATACATTGTTGGCATTCATTAAAGAAACGCAAGCAGCTACTTCTAAAAGTTCTTTTTCTTCTGCTCCTTTGCTTTTTGCTAATTCTTCTAAAGACGAAATTAAAGTAGTCGATTTCTCGTTGATAGCCACCGACAAAGCCAATAAAACTGCCTCTTTTTCTTTCAAAGTCTGAGCTTTCAAAGCATTTGAAACATTGATTTTAAGGTCTTTGATATAACGATGGTCAAGAGCATTTAGACGGTCGAGGAATATACTTTCAAAAGCCGCTGGAAGATTTACTTCTGCCAACAGATTTTTTTTTGTTTCACTAACTGTTCCGAACATGATTTTAATTTGGAGGAGTGTAAAGGTATGTCATTGAGAAATTACCCTCAATGACATATCAAAATAAGGATTATACTGACAAAGTTTCTTCGCCTTGTTTCCAGTTACATGGACAAAGTTCGTCTGTTTGAAGAGCGTCTAATACTCTTAAAACTTCGTCAACGTTACGACCAACTGATAAATCGTTAGCACAAACCCAACGAATTACGCCTTGTGGGTCAACGATATAAGTAACACGGTAAGCGATTTTTTCGTTAGCTTCTAAAATACCTAATTCTTCAGCTAAAGATTTAGAAGTATCAGCCAACATTGGGAATTTTAATCCACGAAGGTCATCATGGTTGTTTCTCCAAGCTAAGTGAACGAACTCAGAGTCAGTTGAAGCACCGATTAAGAAAGCATCACGGTCAGAGAAGTCATCAAATTTGTCATTAAAAGCAGCAATTTCAGTAGGACACACAAAAGTAAAGTCTTTTGGCCACCAGAACATTACCATCCATTTATCTGCATTTTTGTGATCTTCAGAAGTAATTTCGTGAAACTCTTTTCCTTTTTCAAGAGAAACAACAGCAGTTTTTTGGAATTTTGGGAAAATTGAACCTAATGATAACATGATTTTATGATTTTAAGTATTTATATTAAATATTGAAATTATACAATTTTATCCTTATCAGAAATGATTTAAATCATTTTCCTATTTGAAAAGTAATATTTTTTATTTCGTTACAAAGTTGCTAACTAAATGTTTTGTAAACAAATTGATAATATTGATATTTACATAGAGATTCTTTATAACGTAATTTAAGCTTATGACAATTACCCAATTAGAGTATGTAATCGCTGTGGAAAATCACAGAAATTTTGTGCAAGCGGCAGACAGTTGTTTTGTTACTCAGCCTACTTTGAGTATGCAAATCCAAAAATTAGAAGACGAATTAGGCGTAAAAATTTTCGATAGAAGTCGCCAGCCAGTTGTTACCACCCAAATCGGTTTAGAAATAATTCAGCAAGCACGCATTACCATTGCTGAGTTTTATAAAATCAAAGAAACCGTAAATTCGGGCAAAAATGACGTAAGTGGCGAAGTTCGTTTGGGTGTAATTCCAACGATTGCTCCTTACTTGTTGCCTCTATTTTTGGCAAGTTTCTTGGAAAAATATCCCAATGTTGAATTAAAAATCAAAGAACTTACCACCGACAGAATTATTCACGGATTAAAAAATGATGATTTTGATTTGGGCTTAATCGCTACGCCCTTGCAACAGCCTAATATTGTTGAGTATCCTATTTATTACGAAGAATTGGTACTTTATGTATCAAAGGAAAATGCGATTTATCAGAAAAAATATGCTCTTTCAGAAGACATTAATCCCAAAGAATTATGGCTTTTGGAAGAAGGACATTGCTTGCGTTCGCAGATTGAAAACCTTTGTGAGTTGAAGAGAAAATCAATCGGTAGAAATCAGTTTGAGTACCAAGCAGGAAGTTTGGAAACACTTCGGAAAATGGTTGAAAGAAATCAAGGCATTACAATTTTACCAGAACTGGCAACGATGGATTTTGATGAAGACAGATTGAATCTGATTCGTCATTTCAAATCGCCTGCACCAGTGCGTGAAGTAAGTTTGGTTGCACATAAAAACTTTGCAAAGCTGGGAATTTTGAAAGCTTTGAAGGAAAGTATTTTGGCGGCTATTCCAAAAGAATTATCCGTTGAGAAAAAGAGAAATATTGTTGAAGTAGGATGAAAGAAATTGTGAATGATGAGTGATGAATGATGAATTAAAATTTATCCTTGCCTAAAATGTTGAATTCGTATATTTTAAATTTCAAAATTCACAACTCCTCATTCATAACTCTAAATTATCTTGTATCTTGCGAGCTTCATAAAAAATCAACATTCAATAATTCCATGAAAAAAATACTTTGCATCTGCTTTTGGCTTTATAGTTTTTGCGGATTTTCTCAACTTCTAAATCATCAGCCCACTTTTACGCATCAAGATACGCTCAGAGGAAGTATTACACCTGAACGTATTTGGTGGGATTTAAAATTTTATCACCTCAGTCTAAAAGTTGAACCTAAAGACAGTAGCATTTCAGGCAATAATTTGGTGGTTTATAAAGTACTCAAAGCTTCACAGTCGATACAAATTGATTTGCAGAATCCTCTCAAAATCACAAAAGTAACACAAGACGGCAAAGCCCTAAAATTTCGTAGAGATGGCAATGCGTTCTTTATTACACTGAATAAAAAACAAGTAATCGGTAAACAGGAATCAATCCTTGTGTATTATGAAGGGAAACCTCGTCCAGCCAAAAATGCTCCTTGGGATGGCGGTTTTTCTTGGAAAAAAGATACTGCTGGCAATTGGTTTATTGCTACTTCATGCCAAGGAATTGGGGCAAGCCTTTGGTGGCCTTGCAAAGACCACATGTACGACGAACCCGACAGTATGGCTATTTCGGTGACAATACCGAAAAATCTTACAGATGTTTCAAATGGTAGATTAAGAAAAGTAACTGAAAACAAAGATGATACGCATACTTTTCATTGGTTTGTGGCTAATCCAATCAATAATTATGGTGTAAATGTAAACATTGGTAATTATGTTCACTTTTCAGAAAAGTTTGAAGGTTTGAAAGGCGTTTTAGACTGCAACTATTACGTTTTGCCAGAAGACCTCGAAAAAGCCAAAGTACAATTCAAGCAAGTACCGATGATGCTCAAGGCTTTTGAACATTGGTTTGGGCCTTATCCATTTTATGAAGATGGTTACAAATTGGTACAAGTACCGTATTTAGGCATGGAACACCAAAGTTCAGTGACTTATGGCAACAAGTTTCAAAATGGCTATTTGGGCAGAGATTTATCAAGAACAGGCTGGGGAACGAAATGGGATTTTATCATCATTCATGAGTCTGGACACGAGTGGTTTGCCAATAATATTACTTATAAAGACATCGCCGATATGTGGATTCATGAGAGTTTCACAAACTACTCTGAAAACCTTTATACTGAATATTATTATGGAAAAGAAGCAGGTGCGGCTTATGTAATTGGTACAAGAAAATTAATTCAAAATCGTGAACCTATCATTGGTTTCTACAATGTAAATGCCGAAGGTTCGGGCGATATGTATTACAAAGGTGGAAATATGCTTCATACCATTCGTCAGATTGTGAATGATGATGAAAAATGGAGAGGAATTTTAGTAGGACTGAATCGTACTTTCTATCACCAAACCGTAGAAACGCAACAAATTGAAAATTATGTCAGCAAAGAAGCAGGCGTAAATTTACAAAAAGTATTCGACCAATATTTGCGAAATACAGCTATTCCAACTTTAGAATATAAATCTGAAAATGGCGTAATTTCATATCGTTGGACAAATTGCATTGCAGGCTTTGATATGCCTGTAAAAGTAGCCAAACCCAGCGAAAGCTTTCAGTTTATTTACCCAACAACTGAATGGAAAAGCTCAGGTATTACGGGAACTGAACTAAAAGTGGACGAGAATTTTTATGTAAATCTGAAAAAAATCTAACATTAAACGATACTCACGGGGATTTTTATCACAACTTCAAACAAATTGTTATGGGCTTTTACTTTAAATGTACCATTGATTGAATCAATCCATTGTTTGATAATGTATAAACCCAAACCAATATTTTCCATTTCTTTGCTACTTCTATCAGCTTGAAAAAATGGAGTGATGTCATCAGTCTCGAAAGCATAATTTCCTTGATAATGATTTCTAAGAATCAAGACAAACTTATCGCTTTCGAGACGAGTATCAGAAAAAGCTTTGTAAGAAATATCAGCGTATTGAAACAAGTTTTGATACAATTCTGTAAATAGAAATTTCACCCATTTTTCATCATAGCCGTTCAAAGTATTAAGGTTCGATTTGAATTCTATCAATACTTTTTTCGGAAATCTTTGTTTGAGTTCAAGCAAAACATTGTTCTGAATCTCTTTAATATTAACCATTCCACTGTTTACAGGTTTTGCCCAAGGATTAATATTATTGGCCAATTGGTTGTAAAAAAGTAGTTTGTGGGTGGTATCAAGTACTCTTCTGCCAGCATTACTAATGTCGGTAAGTAAATTCAAGACATTGGAATACTCCTGATTTTTTAATTGATTAATCGCT
The DNA here is from genome assembly GCF_034929435.1 of Arcicella rigui. Taxonomy (NCBI): domain Bacteria; kingdom Pseudomonadati; phylum Bacteroidota; class Cytophagia; order Cytophagales; family Flectobacillaceae; genus Arcicella; species Arcicella rigui. The sequence goes on along the minus strand of NZ_JAYFUM010000002.1, from coordinate 4,105 downwards.
GAATCGCTCAGATTTACGATGTTGTCGAGTGGATGTAAATACTCTTTACTGGAAACACTAAAGAAAATATCGACTGCATTTTTCTTGATTTCGTTTACCACAGATTCTTTTTTCTGAGAACTAATCGTCAGACGAGACTTAATAGTTTCGACCAAATCCTTAGCCATGAAAGGCTTCGTCAAGAAATCATCTGCTCCCGAATTCATACCTCTTCTTTTATCCATAAAATCTGCCCGAGCAGTCAGAAAAATAAAAGGTAAATGAATAAATTGTTCTAAAGCACGAATTTGGTTTAGTACCTCAAAACCATCAATTTCATCAAGCATAATGTCGCAAACGACAATATCTGGGCAAGTCGTTTGCACCAACTCAATTCCTAATTGACCTTTATGAGCAACAGAACAACTAAATCCATGAATTTCAAGAATAGTTTTGGTGTTTTCTGCTAAAACAATGTCGTCTTCAATTAAAACAATCTTATACATCTAAAGCGGGGTTTTCGATCATGTCAATAATAATACAAGTACCAGTATTGACTTTTGTTTTAAATCTGAGTTTTGCTTGATGGAACTCCAAGAAATATTTCACCACCAAAAGCCCTAATCCAGTACCTTTAATACCATCGACATTAGAAGCTCTTGAGAACGCTTTGAACAGATTTTGTCTATCTTTTTCAGGGATTCCAATCCCAAAATCCATCACAATTATTGATATTTTATTGATGCCATAGCGTAGTCGAATGACTGGAGGTTTTCTACCACTCGAATATTTAAAGGCATTATTAATCACATTATTCAAGATATGTTGCATCATTACTCTATCAAATGCCAACTCTCTTAGCGTTCCTCTTTCCTCAAATCTCATATAACGCCCGTCGTTGTAAGGCGAATATCTTTCAAAAAGCAGGGTTTTTACAAAGCTTGATAAATTTTGTGGAAAAGGCTTAAACTCAATTTTGCCACTTTCAATTTTACTAACCAACAGTAATTCTTCCATCAAATTTTCCATCCCTCCTACTTCACTCACAATTCTGTTGGTATGAAGCGTGAGTAATTCTTTAGTTACTCTGTCTGCACCATTGAGTAATTCTAAGATTTGTGCACTCGATTGAATCACTGAAAGTGGAGTACGCATCTCATGCGAGACAATATTCACAAAACCAGATTTTAGTTCGTTCAATCTTCTTTCTTTTTCAATGATTTTTTGAAGTTCAGAAACAGCTAAATGCTGGTCAGTAACATCATTGAAAAATAAAGCATAATTTGTTTCGGCTACATCTGCACGCTCGTAAGGCATAAGAGAATAAGTCAGATACTTCGTAGAACCATACTTATCTTTGAACTGAAACTCTTTTGGTGCATCTTCGGTGATGGCATTAGTTTCATACAATTCAATATCTCTGCGTATCGAAACCATATCAGAAAGAGCAATCTCCTCAATTTTTTTACCAATAATCTCAGAAGGTGGATAGCCAAACACAGACTCAAATGAAGAATTGGCAAAAACTATATTCAGTGCTTTATCAATAATAACCACCACGATACTGAGCATATCGGGGATTTGAGCAAAATTTTGTTCTTTTCTGCGAATATACTCCTCCGCTTTTTTAATAGATGTAATATCCATACCATACCCTACAACATAATCAACCTCACCTTGTTCAGTAAAAAATGGCTGCATTCTGCGTAAATTGAACTGAACGTCGCCGTCTTTTTTAATATTTTCCTCAACAAATTCTTGTGGATTTTTTTCTTGAATAACTGTATTAAATAAAGCCCTTCTTACTTTAGCAATATTTATATCTTTTTCTTTGAGTTGAATGTATTCAAAATCATCTTTGCCGATAATCCACTCACGAATAATATCATCTTTAATTGCGATTTTATTGACAAAAGTATAGCGATGATTTTTATCGAATACAGCAATATCAGCAGGTATATTATGTAGAATTCGTTCATAAAATTCTTTATGGCGAATGTTTTCATATTCCATTCTACGAGTTGAAGTATAGTCATAGTAAATCCAAACCTGCCCTTCAAAAACCTCATCATTGAAGATTGGCAAGTAATCTCGTAAGAAAACTTTACCATTTGCCAATTCTATCACTTCTTGATTTACAGCAACCTTTTTCTCAAGAATTTCATCAATTCTGTTTAAAAACTCTTCTGGATTTTTAAATAAAGGAGCAACAATTTCAGCAGCCTCGGCACAATTGAAACCAACCATTTGTTCAGGTTTTGCTTCAATATTGAATAGTTGACAAAAATTTTGATTCGTAAATTGTAAGCGGCGGTTGCTATCTTCCAAAAGTACAGCGAAAGGAATTTTATTAAGAATAAAATTCAGTTTGTGTACCAAACTATCTTCTTTTGTAATCATTTACTTAAAATTTTCAAGGGCTTTGTTGATTGAATTATGAATAGCGACTTTGGTACACGGTTTCCGAAGAAAATCAACGATTTTAGCATCAGGCATTTTTTTACTAAAATCACTGAACTCAGAGGCGGAAACAATAATAATTTCTATTTGCTTGTCGGCAAATTCACTTGAATTGGTTTGTAGATAATTAATGACCTCAAAGCCATCCATTACAGGCATATTCAAATCCAAAAGAATTATTACTTGAGTATAATCTGAATTCTTAATCCAATCAATGGCATCCTCGCCATTCTCAACTTCAGCTAAAGGGAAATCTAAGTCAGCTAAAAATTTACGAAGTAAAAACCTGTTTAAAAATTCGTCATCAACTATAAGTATAGCCTGCTGAAAATTCACCATTATAATTTGTTTTAATTGATAAAGAGAGCCAAAAGTTCGCCTTTTGAATTGATTTCTAATTTTGAATATATTTTCTTAACATGGTCATTTACAGTAGAATAACTTATAAAAAGTTTATTAGCAATCTCCTTATAAGACATCCCTTTCAGTAAATAATCAACTACTTCGAGTTCTCGTTTGGTTAATCTTTTTCTGAGAGAAGTAAGTTTGTCTTCTTCTGAATGTGAAATTTTTGAAAATAGAATGGAAGCAACTTCCGGAGAAATTAAAGCCCCATTATTTTTTACAATTTCAATTTGTTCGGCTAATTTATCCAAACTAAGCGGTTTAAGTAAATAACCATTTGCACCCGCTTTTACAGATTGCCAAATAGATTCTTCACTACTCGAGCCACTTATCATAATAATATGTGCATCAGGAATAGTTTTACGCACCACGCTTATGCCTTCAATTCCCGAAACCCCAGGCAAGCCAATATCCACCAGCACTAAATATGAACCGAAAGCCAAAGAGTTACTGATTGCTAAAAAATTTTCAATACTATTGACAGAAAAGCTGATTTCCATATCCCTCGTAATTGAAAAAAAAGCCTCAATATTCTTTCTAAGGATTAAATCATCTTCAATAATACCAATTTTGATTCCCATGTTTTTATCTTTTGTGTTCTTCTAAGTATATAATCATAAAGATAAGAATATATATAATTAATCAGCTTAGAATGCAAAAATCATAGTAGATAAATACAGAAATATATGATTGTTTGAAGACAATAATACGACATAAGAATGGTAGTAATAATGACGGTTATCACTACCAACTGGACTAATTAAATTATACAAGCTTATTTTTTGAATAGCAGAAGTGGCGGTTTATGCTATAATCGAGAGCGGTTAGGTTATAAACTTGACAGTGCAAAATTGTTACTTTTTATCGTAAGCAACAATCCCTTAAATTAGGGGTTTTTACTTATCACACCTGTTAAATTTAAAATCTCTAAAGTTTACTTTGAAATTGTACAACTCCTGACACAATCAATGAAATATCATCTGTATTTAGAATAAATCCAAATTAATGGCACAATTTCATCTAAACTAAAATTTAACCTTTCTAAAAAGAATGAAAGTCAAAGTAACAATTGAATATTCAGTGATATTTTCAATAATACAGCACCATTGTCAAATAATTTTATATTAATTATTTGATAATTAGGCACCCTCCCTTTAGTTGTGTAAGTTTTGTTGGGGCTTTGATTTTTTAAAAAATCAAAGCCCCAACAAAAAACTTTAAATAACTTAGGAACAATAATTGTCATTTTTATGGATAAGTC